>DASPJQ010000132.1:0-7810 GCA_035628535.1 Flavobacteriales bacterium
AGCATGGTCATGAACCAGCAGGACAAGCGCCCCATTGTAAGCCAAACCATTTATGATTTTGTGGGAAGGCCGGCCATACAGGTATTGCCATCGCCCATAAAGTGGGATGTTAATGCAGGGTTGGATTATTATACCGATTTGACCATGACCGACCATACCAGCGGCAGTGTGGTGGTTGATTACGATTACCACTATTTTGATACCGACAGCAAAACAGCCGCGCCTGATGACATACGTGCAAGCGGCAGCAAGGGAGCGGGCCATTATTATTCAACGCAAAACACCACCGACCCGGGAATGAATGCCGCCTATATACCCGATGCTGAAGGGTACCCGTATGTGCGCACGCAATACAAAAACGATGGTACCAACCGCGTGAAAAGCCAGAGCGGTGTGGGCGATGAATTAAAGCCCAACAGCACGCACGAAGTGAAAATCCATTACGGTTCACCCGGCAGCCAGCAGGAACTTGACCGTTTGTTCGGGAATGAGGTGGGCGATGTGTACATGTACAGCAAAGAAGCGGTGGTGGATGCCAACGGGCAGATAAGCATAAAATACATGGACAATGAAGGGCGTGTGGTGGCAACGGCACTTTCAGGCGCAACCCCGGCCAACCTGAACAGCATCTACAGCAAGCCCTCAGGTTTCCCAACCATAACCGCAGCGCTGCATACCTATAACCAGTTGAGCAATGACAATGCCTGGGTGGTGAACCACAGTTTCATCAATACCATTGCCCTTGCCGACTACAGTTTCAGCTATACCATGAATGGCGACACCGTGTGCAATGATTGCATTGATTACGATGAAGGCGGAGGCGTTGATCATTGCGAGGACTGCAAATACGATTTATACATTAAAGTTACCAATGCCGAAACAGGTTTTGTGGAGTACAGCAACAGCTGGACCAACATAAACGACAAGAGCACCGTTGCCTTTACTGCCGATGACCTTGACATAGGTACGTACACGGTATACAAGAAAATTGAAATGCACAAAACCTTTGTAACCTCCAATTTGTCAAATTTTGTACTGAACCAAAGCTGTGTTGACCTGGCAGAAGCTTCGGGTGCCGATTGCGCGCCTGCCTGCAGCACCCAATGTGAGCAGGAGCATTCATTTATTGACCCTGAAACCGGCAATACGATTTGGTTTGAGCAGAACGATGATGCCACCAACAGCATAACCATTGTGGCTATTGAAACAGCGCCCGGGGTTTTTGACGGGGGATATGGTGACCAGGATGACGTGGATGATTTGATAGAGCCGTGCATTACAGCCTGTACTACCGCGGTGAGCCCTTCTGCAGTTTACCCGTGTGAATTCAAATTAAATGCCCTGAAAATTGACATGAGCCCGGGCGGGCAATACTTTGACAATTTGCCCGATTTGTTTGACGGTGGAAGTTATAACAAAGACGGATGGTTGAATGGAAAAACAATTCCTTCGGAAATCACCTCGGCCTGCGCATCGTGCACCACCTGGACCAATGTACGCAACAATTGGGACGATGACTGGGCCATTTACATGGTTGAAGATTTGCATCCTGAATACTGTGCCTGGGAAAAAGAGTGTATAGGGTGTGTGAATGTGGGGTACGATGCCGTTAAGGCCTGGTATGACCAGTTTGTTGCGGCCGACCCGGCTTTCAGCACGAGCGAAAAATTTTATAATCCTACCGGGATTACACAAAATACAACCAAGGCCGTTACCGGTTCACCCGGCTACCAGCCGGTAACAACTACAACAACCAGTGACTCGCAGTACGATGATATTTTGCAGTGTTTGGACACCAGTTTAACCGGGCCCTTGCGCAGGATGCTGTTGAAGTTTTTACCCAACAGCAATACAAGTCCTACATCGTACTATTCTATATGGTATGTGCTGGAAGACCCTGACGGCATAGCACAGGCAAATGGTAATAACCATAGTGCAAGTGTTGACGACAATGTTGAGGCCTATTTTGACCAGTTGCATGGTGGTACCGGCATAACGCCCATATTGGGTACGGGAGACGGCCAGGTGAGCGAGGCGGAATTTTTCAGGAATGCGTACATGCTGTTCAGGCAAAAAACATTGTATGATTATGCCAATACCTGCAGCGGTTTGTACCTGACCGATGCCGGTGATGGAAAAACAAGCAGCGGGTTTATTATCCATTACCACGAAAACCCGTTGTTTGAGAACTGGCCGTGGCCGTTTACCAGCAGTACAGTAAGTGATTTGACTACCGATGTAATTGATGCTTCCATTACCGATGCGTGCGAGGACCATGCCAGTGAATGGATGGAAGTGGTAACGGCAGTGTGCACAACCCTTACTGCACCCCAATTGACAGCCATGGAAGGTTACCTGGTTGATATTTGTGAAGGCAGCGATCCAGAAACATTTTCGTACACATACAACGTGCTTGAAACCGGTACCATTACTGTAAACAGCGTTGCCTGCAGCACGTTTGTGCAGGTAATTGAAAGTTACAGCGGGTGTAATCCCAACGATGATTTGTATCCTGTAGTACCCGAGCCGTACGCGCGCGTTGATTGTGCTTGTGAGAACATAAAAGACTTTTTGGACGCCAACGGGTTTACCTATGCAAGTGATAGAACTGCGGTATTGGATGCGTTGATTGCAGCCGACTTACTGACTACTGCCGAAGTTTCTGCTGTAAGCAGCGGTGATGTGGACACGTGGATGGACGAATGTCCGCTGGCAAGTCCGGTATATACCAACCTGGTTGATTTGATTGGCGCGTTTCAATGCCCAACTGATTTAACCAATACACAGGATGCGGACCAATGGGAAACCGACTGCGATGCCGCCATGGATGAGCTGGCCGAATTCAATGCAGAAAACACCTTTAACAGCAGTGTAAATACACTTTCACAAGCGTATGAAAAACAAATTTATACTTCGTGCCTTGACACCGGTACTACCAAATTGAACGAGCGTTTTTACATGACCTATACGCTGGAAGAATTCCATTATACCTTGTATTTTTATGACCAGGCCGGTAATTTGGTAAAAACCGTGAGCCCTGAAGGTGTTGCGCGGTATGTGAGCGGCAGCGCATCATTTACCAGCATACTTGGCACGAGCGATTTTGATGACATAGCTTTGCACAGGGCAAACAGCAGTAATCCGTTTATACACCCCAACCATGTGTTGAAAGTAAATTACAAATACAACAGTTTAAATCAGCTGACCGAAAGGACAACCCCCGATGAGGGCAAGACCACCTATTTTTACGATTATTTGGGAAGGCTTGTAGCGAGCCAGAATGCCTTGCAGGCCACGCAGGACAAGTACAGCATTGTGTTGTACGATGCCTTGAGTAGGGAGACCACGGCATTTGTGGGGTATAAGACAGGAGGATTAACACAAACAACCACGGGCGATCCAACGGCATGGGCCACCTGGTACGGGAGCATAACAGGAAGCAACCGTACGGAGATTACCGAGATAACGTATGATATACCGTACAACACCAGCATAGCAACAGTCATTAGTCCAACCGTACAAAACAATTTGCGGAACCGGATAAGCTGTGTGGCCTTTACCCAAACAGGCGGAAGCCCCGTTGGAACATATTACGATTACGCAACACATTATAGCTATGACATACATGGGAACGTTGCAACATTGGTGCATGATTACGGGTATTTGCAGCGTTTTGGGCACGGCATAAAAAGAGTGCAGTATGAGTATGAGCTGGTGAGCGGGAACGTAACGCAATTAAAATACCAGGATGGCAAATACGACCAGTACTACCAAAAATATTTTTACGATGCAAATAACCAGCTGGAAGAAGTATATACCAGCGCTGACAACATACTGTGGGAACGCGATGCCGATTATTTTTACCAGCCAACGGGGCAGCTGGCACGAAAGGAACAGGGACAAAGAGCTGTTAACGGGTTGGACTTTGCGTACACCATACAAGGATGGCTCAAAGGCGTAAATTCAGGAACCATAAAAAGCAACAGGGACATTGGTAAAGACGGACACTTTACAGCCAGTACCGAGGCCAATAAATATTACGGGTTGGATGTAGCGGGGTATAGCATTGGGTATTTTCAGGGGGATTATAGTCCGGTTACAACCATAGGCACAACCGACAAATTTGAGACGGTGACAGCAGGCAATACCCTGTTTACCGATACCAAGAGTAATTTTTACAACGGGAACATAGGGCATGTCATAACGAGCCAGACAACCACCAACAACACATCAGCCACACGCAGGACCATTGCCAAGGCGTATGAATACGATCAATTGTACAGGTTACGCGATGCAGAAACCAACCAGGCGGTAGATTTTACCAACAATGATTGGGATACATACAGTGCAACCCTGGCCTTTAGGGAAACAGGCATGAACTACGATGGGAATGGGAATATATTAAACTTTCAGCGTGCAACCAGTACCGCTACCGAGCTGGATAATTTGACCTACAATTATACTTACAGCAGCAGCGCGCTAACCAATAACCGGCTAAACTATTTGGATGATGCTGCAAGCGGAGGCGATTGCACCAGCACACTGGACATTGATGACCAAAGCAGCGGGAACTATGCCTACAATGCAAATGGTCAGCTGATAAAAGATGCAAAGGAATTTATAACCGACATATTCTGGTACCACCGTGGAAAGGTGAAAAAAGTGATCAAGGATAAAGCAGTAAATACCGTTTGCTCAACCGAAGTTGCCAAGAATGACGTAGAATACCTTTATGACGGAATGGGTCACAAGGTGTGCAAGATTGACAAGCCGCACAAGGCAGCCGGAGCAGGCATTGATGACAACTCAAAATACATTTATACCTGGTATGTAAACGATGCAATGGGCAATGTATTGAGTACCTATACGCAGACGTTTGCCCTGGTGAGCGGCAACAACTACAACTCAACCATGACCCAGGGTGACATTATGCTGTACGGGTTGGGAAGAGAAGGCATGTTGCAACCTGAGGGAAGAAGCAAGGTGCAGCTCATGAGTTTTAGCGCTACGCCATTTCTTTCAACGCAAACCGAGACCTTGGCCTCAAGCAGTGCATACAATGAAGATTTATGGAAATGGAGTGTACTGACCAGTATTTCAAACAACAGTACCCCGGCTTTTGCGCTTGTACGCAATAAAACCACCCGCGAGGCGGGCAATAAATTATTTGAAATAAATAACTATTTAGGCAGTGTTGTAACGGTGACCCTGGACCGTAAGCTCCAGTATGATGACGGAACCCCTGACGGTATTGTCGATCGCTACATCCCCGAAATCTCCGCATGGTACGACTACTATTCGCACGGGTCAGTGGCCGAACAAGGGATACTTATATCTGACATACGCTATGGGTTTCAGGGCATGGAAAAAGGTACCCTCATTAATGCAGGAGCCTATGAAGCAGACTTTCGTTTAGTAGATACCCGAATCGGCCGGTGGTTCAGTTGTGATCCGGTTACGCATCCCTGGGAGAGTTCCTACGCTGCCTTTGCAAACAACCCGGTTTATTATGTTGACCCCAGTGGACTTGATCCAGATGGTGGAGTCGGTGATGGTGCTAAAGATGCAACTGGTGAATCATCCTCATTTCCAGGAAAACGTTCTCCGCCAAAACCCAAAGATGAAAAGAAACCGAAACAAGGCGGGCTTCTTTCAGGGGCAAAGGTCGCATCAAACGGATATAACCAAGTAAAACAAGCTGTAAAAATTATACAGGAGTGCGATGGCGCAGAAAGATTTTTAGGAGGTGTATATGAAGAAGCGAAAAATACGGTTGAGTTTGCGGCCAGCTTATATAACAAGGATCCAAAAGCATATATGCAAGCAGGTCAAATGCTTGAAACAGCTGGAAGTTTTATTGCAGTTGGAGCAGGGACGGCCGGGCCTTCTGATTATATAAAAGTTGGGGAAACCGGATATAATTTTATAAACCAGGACTGGAGTGACCCAAAAACCTGGGGAAAAGTAGCATTTTGGGTGGCGGTTTCAAAAGGGGCTGGGGCCATAGGGGCTGCGGGAGAAACCAGTATTTTTGCTCCCTTGGCTGAAGATGCTGCAATTTTGTCTGAAGAATTAATAGTGCTTGAAGAAGCGGAAAGCTTTATTTCAGTTTATCACAAAGGAAATTTGGCTGGAGGCGAAGTCTCAACGACTCGCACTTTATCTACTGGTTTAGATAAAGATGCCGTTAGTGGGCTTGAAAGGCAAGGTCAACTATGGGAATTTAAAATTCCCAAAAGCAAGATGCTTGAATGGAAAATCCAAGGTTTGGTTGAAAGTTTCCGAGATCTGGATTTTAAAACAGGGATAATTAATGAAGAAATGAGATTTTCTCCTAAATTAGCACCGGAATTAAATAAATACTTAGTAAAATAAACCATGAAAAACATAAATTCTTGTTGTGATACTTTTTTATGGAAGGTGTCAGAAATTGGAAAAAAAGGGTTGTCTATAATACCAATAAAGGAATCAGACATATTGTATTTTGCTTTACAAGGTCGAAGTCATGATGTTTCTGAAGTGGCAGATAAACACAGTATGTTTCAGCAGGCAATACGTTTCTGTCCTTGGTGCGGTAAAGATTTACAAAATCTGATTACTGAAAATAAAATTGAATTGGCTAAACTAGCAGAATTGAATAAAAAATACGCCTTGTAATAAATACTCATGTGTCAAATTATTTTTATTTTAAGGCCTTGATTTATCAAGGCTTTTGTCTTTTAGGTACGCAGCAAGACCACCCGCGAGGCGGGCAATAAATTATTTGAAATAAATAACTATCTTGGTAACGTGTTAACCGTGACCCTTGATAGAAAACTGCAATACGATGATGGATCACCGGATGGAGTTGTGGACAGGTATATTCCTGAAATGAGCAGTTGGCATGATTACTATTCGTTTGGTTCGGTTGCGGAGCAGGGGATTTTTGCGAGTGATTACCGATACGGTTACCAGGGTTCTGAAAAAGAACCTGAACAAACCACTGGAGCTTACTCAACCGAGTACCGGATGTTGGATACAAGGATTGGAAGATGGTTTTCGCCTGATATGATTGAACAGTCTTGGCAATCTCCATATACAAGCATGGATAATAATCCGGTTGTGTTGAACGATATTTTTGGTTTAAGTACTGGTGGCGAAGGTGGGGAAGAAAACGAAGATACTCCAAATGGCCCGCCTTCTTTCCCTGATTCAAAAAGAAGGACGCCTCCAAAGCCAAATGATGAGAAAGAAGATAAGACCTCTAAAGAATCGTCTTTTAAGGTTCCTGGGAAAGGGGATAATTTACAATATCATTTGCCAAAAGGAGCTACTGTTGAGGAAATTTTTACAACTAATACTGTAAAGGGACAAAAAACAAATAACAGTATTTATGTTGGCCAGGGAAGTACGAAAACTGTAAACTATAACGGTCAAAAATACACTGCAAAATTTGACACTAAAACAGGAGAGTTTACAAATTTTACGAATAACAGTGGTGAGAAATTATTGCTTTATGTTGAGTTTGACTTTGAAAAAGCAGAAGAATTCATTAAGAACTATGATCCTGAGCAAGGGGTTAGTGCGATGGATATCTTTGGGGGGAAATATGTTAAAATAGCTTGGAAAGCGCTGTTTAAAAGTAGTTGGAAGGCTGTCTCAAAAAGCAGCAAAATTTTAAAATTTTCTGCAAAACAATTACAGGCGAAATTTAAACATGCTGCCGACTTTGGTGTAATTGGTAATTATAATAAGGTTAATGCTGCTAAATTTAGTGCTGCAATTAATAAACACATTAACTCTGCTGGTGTAGTAGTGATTAATGGCACTT
>DASPJQ010000133.1:0-2105 GCA_035628535.1 Flavobacteriales bacterium
GCCACTGAAGGGCGGGGAGTTCCTGAACCAAACAACAAACCAAGTTAACTTTTGAGCTACCTCCGTCAACCTAGCACCTTATACTGACGGGACGCATGCATCTTTTCTCCCTGTCAATTTTATTTTGCGCCCGTCAGTATAATACCCACATGAATCTACTTCCCAAATCCACTGGTATTATATACTTTTCCGCAGGTATACAATGCTGCCGGTTTTTGGTTCTGTTCCCGGCTTCATGTTATTGCGTTTATACAATTTCTTCAGTTTTATGCCATACAGTTGCGAAATTTTTTTCATAGTATCGTCATTGCCAACCGTATGAAATTCAAACTGCGCGTGGTTTCTTTTGGGTTGCAGGTAAACGATGTCGCCTTCCTTGATCCCTTCATTTTTTCCCAGGTCGTTGTACTTGTAAATCTGCCAGAGTCCCATTTCAAACTCCTTTGCAATTTTAAACGGAGTATCGCCTGATTTTGCAACTATAAAGCGTATGTTATTGTCGTGAACTTTTACTTCGTGCTTTTTAAACCCGGCAGTTAAAACCGTTTTCTTTTCGGTTTTAATATGTTTATGCGCAAATAAAGGTTCCCGGTCATATTGTTGCAGATTATTTTCTTCAATCACCTGTATAAGCAGCCACCCGTATTGCGGGTTGGTTGCATAACCCGCCTTTTTAAGCCCGTGTGCCCACCCCTTGTAATCAGTTACGGCCAGGGTAAACAGTTGCTCATAACGTGAACGGGTTTTGAGAAACAACGAATGATCATTGTATGAATCTTCGGCATGTTCATATTTGCGAAAACATTCGTTGTATTTATCATCGTCCTGTATATAGGTTTCTCCCGTCCAGTCATGGCATTTAATACCAAAGTGATTGTTTGCGTATTTAGCTAACGGGCTGTTCCCATCTGCACTTTCAAGCAGGGCTTGTGCAAGTGTAATGCTGGCCGGAATACCATACATGTTCATTTGATTGATGGCTTCATCTTTCCAGCGTTCAACGTACTCTTTACGTGAGTATCTCCGTTCGGCCGGTTGGGCAAAAACGCTTTGGTAAAGACATAGCAATGCCAGTACCGTTATGGCAATTTTTTTGTTAAGCATGGCTTACAGGTTAAGTTGTTGTTGTGTATTACAGAATGTCGGTTCTGTTGCTGACTTCGTTAGTCCGCAAGGGGTTAGTTTGCAGATTGATTGGTTAAATCCGAAATCGGGGACATTTACGACAGGTTTTCAACAAGAGTTTCAAAAAGTGAATAAATATTTCAAGTAATTTTTAGATAAACTATGTAATATATTGATATATAATATATTATGTATTTATTTTTGTTTTGAAAACAAGGGTTCGGCCAGTACCGTAAGCAGTAAAATTCCTGCTCCGGCATAAAATCCAACCGACAATTGTTCACGCATGCCGTATATGATTAACGCCAGCAATATGGTATAAACCGGTTCAAGGTTAACGCTCAGGCTGACCGTATAGGCTGAAAGTTTGCGCATAATGTTTACGCTTACCGCAAACGCCAGGGCCGTACAAACAATTGAAAGGATTAACAGGTAAAAGAGGTCATCGTTTCTTAACGTAAGCGCCTCCGCATTCATTTGATTGGCGCATAAAAGATATATACTCACAAACAAGGCACCTATTCCCATTTCCCAACCCGAAATAACGGTAGCAGGTAATTCTTTTGTGAGTTGCGCGTTCAGTATGGTAAACAACACTGCAAAAAACGAAGAAGCAAGCCCAAGCCATATGCCGGTTTTATACTGGTACTCGAACCCAAAAATCATAACCATGGAAACAATCACAAATAAACCAAGTATGATTTCATAAGGTTTTATCCGCGTACGTTTTAAAAGCGGCTGCAAAATGCTTATCATAAAAGCCTGTGTGCTCATGCAAACAACACCAATACTGATTTTAGAAGCCTTTATGCTTGCAAAAAACAAAATCCAGTGCAAAGCTACAAACAACGATGCCAGGCTGATTTTTTTCCACGATCCTTTAATGATCAGCATTTTTTGACTGACAATAAGGTTATATAAAATAAGTGCGAGGGCAGCCATCCACATCCGGTACCATACAAGGTTTTCCGCATTCAATG
>DASPJQ010000134.1:0-2589 GCA_035628535.1 Flavobacteriales bacterium
GGCCGACCCTATAAACAGCCCGGTTACGGCCTTGTACCAGTTGTTCAGTAAAATTGAACGCGAAAAACATGAAGCCCGTGTGCTGGAAGCCCAGGATCGTAAGCGGGAAGTATTAAAAGAATTGCTGGCAAAATATGTACAGGCCGAAATCATTGACCTGGATGAAGACCAGTTTGACGATTTTATCAATACCTCGGAATTTGACACCGATTATCTGCAAAACCTTAGTGAGTACGAATTGATAAAATACATTCAATACCGGTATTTTTCATACGTAAAATTCATTGATTTTTATTACGTATTCAGGCGTCTTGACCACAATGAATACGAGTTGGCCTTGCTTGAAGCCACAGGTGAAAAACAAACGGTTGTATTTAATTTATTCAGGCAATTCATTGACAAAGATGCCTGGAGTGTAAAGTCGCGTGATCCTGAATTCATTTTTGCATTCATCAATTTTGCCCAATTTGATACCAGGGAGTTGGTTGACCTGAACGATTACGCCTTAATTGTGAAGGTAAAAAACAAATATGACCAGTTTATGGGCATGTACGGATTTGGTAAGTATTAACAGGAATTCGGTTAATCCATTGTTTTTAAGTATTTTAGTTTAAACGTACATTTCAAACGTCTACTGGCTTTGAAATGGCGCCTGTGTGTTTTTTGCAGGGGCTTGTCTGACCTTTCAAGGCGTTGGACGAGAAGCCGGGTTTATTACGTTAACATTTTAACAGGCGCCTGTTCATAACCCGTTAATTCTTAACTTAAGAAGGTAATTTTTTGGATTATGGATGGATTGAAGAGAGTACTCATTTTTTTACCCCTTATAGCCTTGGCATTTAAGATGCCCCCTGCTGAAAAGCTGGTGGATTTGCGCATTGGTTCCTATACGTTTACAAACAGGCTCCAGTATGAAGTTATTACCAGTGGAGAGCAGGAAATTTCGCTTCAGATTACCCACGAAAGCGGCAAAGTTATTCATCGTGAAAAACGCATGTTGTATGGCGAAGCTTACCTCGAACTTGATGCCAGCGATTTTCCAAAGGGGATTTATAGCATAACGGTAACCTGTCAGCGTACCGAGATCATGATCAAGACTGAAAAGATCTGATTTACGACTGAATTTAACACTTCGGGGGCAAGCCTGTTCATACCTCAAACAAGGCATTGATTTTTTATCAAATAAAAGCCGGTTTTTGCCCTGTAAACCTCCGCATCAGTCATAGTTTTCATAAATTTGCCAATTAGTCATACAACTACCGTTTTTTAAAATCGTTATTTGTATATACTATGGCAATGAATATGCACAAAAAAATATACCCACTGGTGTTTTTGCTTGTTTGCTTTGCACCGTTATACACACACGCCACCGTTTTAAAAGTTACTTCCCTGGCCGATGCCGGTGCCGGTACCCTTCGCGACCAGATTAACCTGGCCAATGCAGGTGATACGGTACTGATTGATGTAAAAGGTACCATTAACCTGAATTCGCAAATCAATGTACCCGGTGGTAAAAACGTTACGGTTATAGGTCCGTATCCCATTCATTGCACCATCAATGTATCGGCCGTTGCATTCGGTTCGGCATTTGACGTGGCAACAGGCGCAACGTTTAACCTGATGGGCGTTGCCATTAAAGGCAGTACATCCGGTGCAAATGGTTATTTCATTTCTGATGGCAATTGCCTTATACGCGATTGCCTTTTTGAAAGCAATACCAGCAGTGCCAATGGCGGTGCCATCAACAATAGTTTCAACGGTTTTATACGTGTTGAAAATTCATCTTTTATTGACAATACCCTGGCAGCTGGTTCAAGCGGTGGGGCCATTTTTAACAACAATGACATGGTGCTTGTTAACTGTACCTTTTACGGGAACAGTGCCACCACGGGCGGTGCTATATTTAACAATACGGCTACTGCCAGTCTTGAATTATTGCATTGCACGTTTGATAATAACCAGGCTTATGGCGGTGTTGGAAATGGAAACGCTATTTACAACAATGGCGGAACAGTGGGTATTCAGAATTGCATTGTTGTGCATTCAGGTGCTGGAGCAGCTTTTGCCGATATGTTTGGGTCATCGGGTGGTACATGGACTTCGCATGGTGGAAACATTATCAGGCGCAACCCGGGCGGGTTCCTGTCCGCTTCCGGTTCTGATATCACCAATTCAACGTTCAGTTCGGTTGATCCCAATTTCAGGACCGGGGGACCGTTGACTGACGGGTATGGATTGAAATATTTAAAAATTAATCCGGGCAGCAATGCCATTGATAAGGGTATAATTCCGGGAGTGGCTTCGGCCATACCACCAATTGATTGCAGGCGCGCACCGCGCACCATTCACGGTGGATCTTCACTAATGCCTGATGCAGGTGCCGTAGAATACACCGCGTATACCGTTACATCGGCTGCCGGTTTTACTACTCAATGGGCCGCAATGATTGCTTCAATTGTACCAGGGCCGCGGTATATGGATTTTGATCACATAGGCCCTATTACCATTCCGGTTGGATCGGCTTTCACGTTTGCTGCAACAGAACCATGGATGATTGATGGATATTCCCAACCGGGTACTGCTGTTCCC
>DASPJQ010000135.1:0-15550 GCA_035628535.1 Flavobacteriales bacterium
CCTTTATGCAGCGTAACGGCAGGCTCATAGCTGTCATAGGCAGGTGTAAAAACCACCACTTCATCACCTTCGCGTACCAATGCCGAAATGGCCGAGTACAGGGCTTGCGTCCCACCGGCTGTAATGGTTATTTCTTTATCAGGATCATAGTCGGTGTTGTACAGTTTTTTGAATTTAACCGCAATCACTTCGCGCAGCAAAGGCAAACCCTGCATGGGTGCATATTGGTTGAACCCTGAATGCATGTATTTATGTACAAGCGAAACCAGCTCGGTGCTGCATGTAAAATCAGGAAAACCCTGCGAAAGATTGATGGCCTGGTGATCGGTGGCCAACTTGGACATAACGGTAAATATACTGGTACCTACCTGGGGTAATTTTGAAGGTATGGACTGGTTAAATATGGGCATAATGTAAATGTATATTGAGAATATATTCGTACCTTGGTTTTTTTGATGAAAAAGTATTCATAAATTGTTAAATTATGTATAACCAAAAAATATCCGTGTTTAAAAACCTGGCATTTATTCTTTTTATCAGCACAGCATTTGTTTGTTGCAGGGCCAATCCCGATGATCTGGCAAAAGACTATTGCAATTGCCGCCTTGAAATTGAAAAGGGTACTAAATCAGAAGAAGATTGTAAGAACATGGCTGAATCGCATACCCTTAAATTGCAGGACGAAGAAGGCGCATTCGAAAAATACAGCGAAAAAGTGCTTGATTGCCTTAGTAACAGCAAAATGATAGAAATGAAATGATAACACGCGTAGTAAAAATGAGTTTTGAGGCCGACCGTATTGAGCTGTTTAAAAAAATATTTGCCGAAACAAAAGGTGGGATCAGGGCTTTTCCGGGTTGCAATGAAGTTAACCTGTTCCAGCATGCAACCGATCCTTCTGTTTTTTTTACCATCAGCAAATGGAATTCAGAGGCAGACCTGGACCACTACCGCAATTCAGAGTTTTTTGCAAAGGTATGGAACATGACCAGGCAGGGATTTAAAGCCAAACCCGAAGCATGGACACTCCAGGAATGTTGAAATTTCAAATAATGAAATGCATTGAAAAGCGCAAATAAGATATTTCTTTATTTGAAATTTCATTGTCCAAATCTTCAGTTTCCCTTAATCCGTCTCCACAGTCCTCCAAGCGCCTTAAACCGTGACGTGCTCCAGTCGCCTTTTTCAAGGTGTAACCCTTCGGTTGAACCATCAAATTCGATTTTCCATTTAAAGATCCAGTCTGAAGGTTCCTCGGTAAAAACATCAATCCTGCCAAAACGCACATCACAAAAAAACAGTTCCTTGTTTTTAACTTCAAAACAATAAAGTCCTTTTGAAAAATATTTCAGTTTGCGGATGTCACGCGCTTTATGCAGCCTTGCGGGTAGCAGCGAATCGTTTTTGGGATAAAAAGTGAATTGGGTGGGTTTCGCATCAAACCACGAATGATACCCGTAATAATAACCGTCTTTTGCAACAGTAATGTTATAATATAGAATTTGATTTAACGCGGTTGGTGCCGACCACGAATCAATGTATGAGATATGTTGTTTGTCCAGTTCCTCCCTGAAATAGCTGGTGTGAATGCTCTGGTTGACCAGGGTAAAAAGCAAATAGGCCGTGGACAGGAAAAGGCCGCGGTTGTTCCACCGGGTGCGAACGCTATGGTCTTTTGACCGCAATACCATCATGAGGCATACAATAAATATAAGTGTATAGACAGGGTCGATGATGAAAATGGAATTGATGTCAATGCGGTAATCGCTGAAAGGTAAAAACAGGGGAGTGCCATACCCGGTAAAGCAGTCAAGGACAGGATGCGTAATGAGTGCCAGGAAAAATAACCAAAACCATTGCCACCATGTGGCTTTTTTATTGAACCGGTAAAGGATGCTGGCCAGTATTGGCCCAACCACGAATGAAAAAAACATACTGTGCGTATAGCCCCTGTGAACCAATAAGGCCGTAACATTGTCAAAAAAAGGAGCAACAAATACGTCAAGGTCGGGAATGGTTCCGCCAATGCCGCCCCACAACAAGGCTTTGTTGCCAAGTTGCTTACCGGCTGCAGCCTGGCCGCATGCAGCGCCCAGTACGAATTGTGAAACCGAGTCCATGCATCAAAAATATTATATTTGATACATGAAACACATTGCTTCCTTAATAATATTTTTCAGTCTTGTTTTTGGATTTACCTTGCCAAAAGGAGAAAAAATGGATACCAGGCGCTTTTATTTTCCATATAGAGATTTTTTTAAGCCTAAATTTACATGTATACTTCTGTCAATTCACAGCATATTCCTCTCCCTAAAGAAACGGCATACTGGCATATGCAAACCTCGGTAAATAACGGTGATACTTTATTCACAACGAATACCTACAGCCAGGATTTTCACTTGCTTGAAACAATGGTGGAACGAATTACGGTTAACGAAGCCCAGCTGAGTGAATACCTTGTTGGTTCTTTAGACCCGGCAGTTCAGGCAAAATCGGTTTCAGGTACTGTTTTAAAATGGAAACAAAGCAAGCAAGAAATCCTGTCTTTTTCGTATGAATATTCAGTGGGAAAAAACAGTTACTGGTGTCAAAAGCAACGGAAATGGGTTGGTGGACCAAGAGAACAAAATTTTTCAGAATCAAAAGTGATGGCCGTTTCTTTTCGCGATTCTTTTATTGTCAAAAAAAACAGGAAAAAGGTGAGTTCTGATCAATCGTATCGTTTTACCCATTATGCCAGCGGCATTGGCTTTAATCTTGATTGAAGAGGTTGTTGATACCGAAGTTACCAGGCGTTCATTGGTAAAGATTATGGACCAGGCTGATTGGGAAAGGCTAAAAAACAGGCCATAAGCAAAAAATATATACGTTCAAAACCTGTTTATAAGTAACGTTTCCCATTTTGGGCTATTATCCTAGTTTCGCCTCATGGAAAAAACGATCAAAAGCGCGCTTATTTCAGTATTTTATAAAGACGGGCTGGAACCTGTTATTGAAGCCTTAAAAAAACACAACGTCACCATGTATTCAACCGGGGGCACCCAACAATTCATTGAAAAACTTGGGGGAAAAGTTACCGCTGTAGAGGATGTGACAGGCTACCCTTCTATTTTAGGCGGACGGGTAAAAACACTGCATCCAAAAGTTTTCGGAGGCATTTTGGCACGAAGGGATAACAATGAAGATGCGGCTACATTGGATGAATATGAAATTCCGCCAATTGACCTTGTAATTGTTGATTTATATCCGTTCGAAGAAACTGTTGCCAAAGGCGGGACCGAAGCCGAGGTGATTGAAAAAATTGACATCGGTGGTGTTTCACTCATTCGGGCAGCAGCCAAAAATTTTAAAGATACCCTTATTGTTTGCGATAAGACCGATTATGGATCGTTGGCCGAGGTGATCAATAAACAAAATGGTAAGTCAACGTTGGAACAGCGCAAATACCATGCAGGAAAGGCGTTTCACGTGACCTCGCATTACGATGGACTAATTTTTAAATATTTTGATAAAGAAAACACAGCGTTAAAACTAAGTATTGCCCATAAGTACCCGTTGCGTTACGGGGAAAATCCGCACCAGCAGGCCGCCTTTTTTGGGAAATTGAATGACATGTTTGAGCAATTGCATGGGAAAGAACTTTCGTACAACAATTTGCTGGATGTGGATGCAGCCGTGAACATGGCCGGGGATTTTAAAACAAACGAAGCGCTTTTTGCTATTTTAAAACACAACAATGCCTGCGGTTTTGCCATCCGGAAAACCGGTCTTGATGCCTGGAAAGCGGCTCTTGCTGGCGATCCGGTTTCGGCATTTGGCGGAGTAATTATTACCAACAAAGAAATTGATGATGCAACCGCTGTCGAAATTGACAAACTGTTTTGCGAAGTATTGATTGCGCCTTCTTACTCGGCAAAAGCACTCGAGGTTTTAAAAAGCAAAAAGAACAGGATCATTTTAATTCAAAAACCCGTGGTTTTACCGCAATTCAATGTGCGTTCGGCTTTAAATGGCGTATTGTGGCAGCAGCGCGACAGTGTGGTGGATACGCGTAATAATTTTACCGCTGTTACCGAAAAAAAGCCAACGGAACAGGAAATTGCCGACCTGGAATTTGCAAATATTCTGGTTAAGCATACCAAATCCAATACAATTATTCTCGCCAAAAACAATACACTTCTTGCGGGCGGAACAGGACAAACCTCGCGCGTTGATGCGTTAAAACAAGCCATTGAAAAAGCGAAATCATTCACGTTTGACCTGCACGGTGCGGTTATGGCCAGCGATGCGTTTTTTCCCTTCCCTGATTGTGTTGAAATAGCGCACAAGGCAGGCATCACAGCCGTTGTGCAGCCAGGCGGATCAATCAAAGACAATGAGTCGATTGACTATTGCAATAAGCATGGAATTGCAATGGTGTTTACAGGGAACAGGCATTTTAAGCATTGATTCACGGTTTAAAATTAGTGTAAGCCATTATGGAAAAAATAATACAATTCTTCCTGTTGTTGAAGGCACAACGTATAATGGATCTTAATTGTTTCAATCGCAGCTCCCGTGGGCCTTTGCGCACCAAATTCTGTATGGTCGTACTTTGCACCACTGCGCTTGTGTGTGAAACTTATTCTCAAAATTATCTTGCCAACCCACAATCCTATATTGAACAAGGAGAATACGACAAAGCCATAAATGCGTTGGAAAAAAAACTTGATAAACTCAGGACCGATACGGCCTATGCCGAAGAATTCGACTGGCTGGTGAACTTATACCGGATGAATAACGATTGGGAGCGTTTGGTAGACCTTTATAAGGGTTATAAATTTCTGTCCGGTAAAGACACCTCGTTATTGAGCGCTGCACGCTTTTACCATGCCAATAGCAGGCAGGAAATGGTGATTGACGGTGATAATCTGAAACCCATCAGGTTTAAGCCCAGCAAATCGGGCACACCGGTGATTGAGGTATTGATCAACGGAAAAAAATACCGGTTTTGGGTTGACACGGGGGCTGGATTGACCGTTATTTCATCAGAAGTGGCCAAAAAGTGCGGCATTAAGCAACTTTTACAAAAGGGAGGTCACGCACTTGCCGCAACCGGCAACAAAGTAAGCATTGACTTTGGCTTGATTGATGATTTAAAAGCCGGAAATGTATGGGTCAAAAATCACCCATGCCTCATACTGGATAAAAAAGACCTTGAATTCCGCTTATTTGGGATTCGTTTGATAAAAATAGACGGAATAATTGGTTGGAATTTTTTGCAGGAGATGGGTGTTTGCATTGATTTCGTCAACCAGTGGATCCAGTTTGAGCCTTCGTTGAATAAACCTCAAGGCGAAGTGAATTTTTTCTGGATGGATCAGCCGTATTTTAAATGCACACTGAATGAAAAAGTTAATTCAATTTTCTTTATCGATACCGGTGCCAGCACTTCGGGCATTTATTCATCCATTTATTCAAAGGTTGATACAAGCGGTTCGGTATACAAAACCATAGGTATTGGCTCGGCCGGTGGAAAAATTAAGATAAAGTCATTGGTTTTACCTGCACTCACAATGAAAATCAAAACCAGAGAAATTTTTCTGAAAAACCTGGCAACCGACCCAACACTCCGCAGTAAAAGAAACCACTTTGTTCCTGATGGCGTTTTGGGCATTAAAGATTTAAAACCATATGTGTTGAGGTTTAATTTACGCGCTGGTAACTTTGAAGTTGAGGTGGGTGCGAAACAATAAGCCGTTATAGCCCCAACCACAACCAAAACAATGGTAATTGTAACCCATTTGGGTACACCGGCAGCCTGGGCATTTCCGTAGTGGCGGAAACGCAGGAGGACTGAAAGAAAATTCATTTCAATGTTTTTTTAAAAGGCCTGGATAGTGTTTCGAATGTAGTGGGTTTTTATAAAACAACCAGCGAAAAGTTAAAAAAACGCCCTAACCTGCACGCCACCTGTATGGATTATTTTGTTGTTTTCACTCTTGCGGCCAACATACGTTAAATTCAACTGCAAATTCTTGCTCAAACTTTGTTGCCAGCTTGCACTCCAGGTGTAATTTTTTCCGTTCTTGAGCGCATCCAGCATTTCAAAACTCAAAGCGGTATTGGTTTCACCATTATAGTCAATCAACACATAATTGAAATTGGCCTGTATACTTCCCCTTTCGGCTGTGCTAAAGCGTATTTCAGTCCCGTAATTGTTGTTGACGGTTCGCTCACCACCGCCTTCCAGTTTATTTTGTTTGTACAAATAACTGTAAATAATGCTCCACCTGAAATTGGTGCCGGGCTGCCAGGCCAATTCAGGTTTCACTTCGTAAAAATCAATTTTATAGTTGCGGCCGTTCAAAAAATCGCTGGAACTTAGTTTTTGCCCTTCCTTGTATGCCATGGTAAGCGTAAATGCGCGTTTGATACTTAACCGCGTTTTTACCTCGTTGGTGTACAACTTGCGCAACTCAAAGCCGTTGCTCAGCAACGATTTGTTGGTGTTTTGCTGCACCGTATAATCAACCGCAAACACCGATGAACTGCGGTTGAAATAAGTGATGTTGCGTATGGATGAGTTTACGCTTTGCAAGCTGCTGTCGGCAATATCTTTCCTGAACGGGTTAAACGCCTGCTCGGGAATATCGTTTGCCGTTTTGCGGTCAATTTTATAATATGCCATGTCGGCAAATTTTGAAATGAATTTTTTAAACCCTTTAGCTTTGGAGGCTTTTATAAGATAAGCCGGGTTGATGCTCACGTTATGGCTGAACGAGTTGTTGTACGTGCGCACGTATGTATTGGATGGTGTAAACGTACGAATATACGTGGCCTGGTCAGGGTAGGCCGCAATTTCAAATTCATTGAGCTCTTTTATGCCGTTGCTGTTGTAATCGTTCCAGGTATATGTACCCTGCCCGGCCGGCACTTCAATGTAAATGAATTCTCGTTTTAATTCCAGGCCCGATGACACCTCGTAAAAAACGGAACTGGTAAAGAAATTTTTAGCAAGCTTTAAATCGTGTTCAATGCGCCCCACAATGGTGTTGTCAGCTTTTTGCCCGATCAGGGTTGAATCCACTATTTCCAGCGTACGGTAACCGGCCCGCAGGCGCAACACGTTTTTCGGGTTTTTCATGAATGCGGCCGTTCCGCCATATTGCCTTCCAATGGAGGCTTTGCTGATTTTTCCGGTGTCGTTTAACCAGTCCGTGCGTTGGCGGTAATTTACCGTAAACCGGTTCCCCAAAGTATCGCTGGTGCCGGTATACACTTCCCAATCGTAAAAACGGTAACTGCCTGCAATGGTTGAATCAGTTTTTCCGGGCTTATAAAAGCGGTTGTCTTCATGAATGTCGTTAAACCCCATGACAAACCGTTTGATTGTTTTACTCAATTGTGTGTTGTGGCGTAAAAATGCCGTGTTGCGCAATCCATCGGTCATCAGATAACTGCCATGGCCGTTTAAATTCCATCCCCTGCGCCTGTATTGGGCGTTTAACCGTGACATAATGCCCGTATAATTGCTTTTTGCCATGAAGGTGTTTCCGCTTAAACCAATTTGCCCGTGGTTTTTTTTACGGAGCATGGCACCAACATCAGCCAACAATTGATCACTGTTCAACAGTGCATCGTTCACGTTCCAGTTGCGTTCAAATTCAACAGCCCTGAACCGTTCAATGCGGTTAAAGGTTTGTGTTACCATTTCGGCATTGGCACTGGTTACCAGTTCAAGCGCATTTCCCGTAGAATCTTTTTTTAAACTGAAAATTTTTTCACCACCGGTTTTCAAGGCAAACCCGTCATCGTTCGCCTTGTGAATTTTGCTGTACTGGTTTACATCGTAATTGGAAAAGGCGGTTTCAAGGTAAAGCCGTGTTGTTTTGTTCGGTTTATACTCAAATCCCGCTGTTACCATTTGCCTCTTTTTAGGTGTGACCAACAACACCACCGGTGCAAAATTTCCCTGGTGCACAATGAATCCACCCACCGTGTCGGGCGCCACCCATTTGTAGATGCGGCCAAGTGCGGTGAAGGTTGATTGTACATAATCACCGTTGCCTGCCCCCACGTTGGTAAACTGCAGCTTGTAAAACGCGCTGTCGGCATTCACGCTGAAAACAAACACCGAATCGTAACCCAACGAGTCTACTTTTTTATACAAAAGCTGGTTTGCACTGTAGGCCACGCTGTCAATACTCAGGTTGAAAGCGTCCTGGATACTGTCTCCTACCCCGGCCATAATGCGTTTATCATCGTCAGAAAGGGTTTGCTGCAAGGGCTGGCTTTTTGAATCCTGCTCGCTGTACACGTTAAAAAACATTTTGGTTTTGGCCGATTCCAGCACATGAGAAGTTGTGACAATTGACCGCGCATAATTTTTTTCGGAATACTGGAATTCTACAATTATCCTTCGGTCCTTGGTAATTAAATTTTTTGGCGTGAACGTAATTTCCGAAGTATTGTAGTCAATGGTATAATCGTTTTCCAGTCCCCTTTGCAGCAGTTGCCCGTCAATGTAAACCGTTTCGGTACCTGCCAGCACAATGATAAACGGTTCGTTTTCGGCCCCTTTTAAACGGTAAGGTCCCTGGTTGCCTTCAGTACCGAAAAACACATTCCGCGAAAATTTTCCTTTTGACAATGCCCCACCCACATCGAACGAATATTTCCATTTTTTGCTCCTGTCAAAAATTTGTGCGAGTTGAATGCCCTGTACGCGTTTGTTGTAATTCAAAAAATAACTTTGAGGCCTGCGCATCCAGAAATCACCCGCAATGAGCGAAGTTTTTTCGGTAAACACCTTAATGAAAACCTGGTCAAAATCCTGCAGCTGCGCAGTGTTGCCGTCAGGCTGAATAGGAATGTTGTCATCGCTGATAGAAGCAAGAATATTGATATCGTCTTTTATTTTACCCGAGAGCTGCAAATTCAGGCTTGAGTTGACCGAGAGGTTTTGGTTGTTCCCGAAATTGATACCGCGTGAAACGCTCCCCGTTTTATTGAGCCCCTCGGTGTCAAAAATATCGTTGCCGGGAGGAGCTCCCACGTATTTAAACACGTCAATGTGCGTTTGTTTGTCGGGACTAAAATTCTTTTTTGATTTATGCGCAAATGTTTGGTTGAAATTAATTGGGTATACCCTAAAGGTTGCATAAACGCTGTCGTTGGTTGGTTCACGGTGCAGGATTAAAAGCGATTTGAACCAGTCAATGTGGTAGTGCGCTGAGTCCAGTTTATTTTCAATAATTTTGAACGTACCCGGAATCACACTTAGCGTATCAAGTTTGATGGTATCGTTGTTCAAAATAATTTTTTTCAGGCGCAGGTTTGATTGGGAATATGAGTCCCACGAAATAAAAACAAGTGCAGCCACGATCCATAATTTCATGGTGTTTGTTATTATTTTATAGATTCCGTGTATGCCCAAAAGGTTATTTTTAGCAAGTTACTAAAAGCTCTAGCCACAAAGCCACCAGGCGCTGAGAAACACAAAGAAAACAGCGCTGATCTTTGTGAAACTTTGAGTCTTCAGGTCTTTGTGACCAAAGAAATACGTGAAATCATGGCAAAAATTATAACCTATAACCTCAATGGTATACGCAGTGCACTCAACAAAGGCTGGGACCATTGGCTAAAGGCCACCAATGCCGATATTGTATTGGTGCAGGAAATCAAGGCAACACCTGATCAGCTGGACCTTTCGTTATTTGAAAGCGCTGGTTATCAATTGTATTGGTGCCCTGCACTAAAAAAAGGGTACAGTGGGGTTGCGCTTTTTACCCGTTTAAAGCCTGATCACGTGGAGTACGGTATGGGTATACAAAAATATGATGATGAGGGGAGGGTCATTCGTGCCGATTTTGGCGATGTTTCGGTTATGAGCGTTTACATGCCTTCGGGCAGCAGCGGTGAGGAGCGGCAGGCGTTCAAAATGGTTTGGCTTGATGACTTCTGGAATTACGTGAACGAATTAAGAAAAACACGCAAAAAATTAATTATCGGGGGCGATTATAACATTTGTCATAAGGCCATTGACATTCACAACCCGGTTTCCAATAAAAACTCATCGGGTTTTTTACCCGCAGAACGCGCCTGGATGGAAAAATTTTTTACCAATGGGTTTACCGATACATTCCGTGTGTTTAACCAGGAACCGCATCATTACACCTGGTGGACATACCGGTTCAACGCACGCAGCAAGAATTTAGGCTGGCGCATTGATTACCTGGCGGTGACTGATAATTTAAAAGATAACCTGAAGCGTTGCATGATTTTACCCGATGCTGTGCACAGCGACCATTGCCCTGTGTTGTTGGAGATGGATCTTTTATGATTTTGGATATAGAAATTTCAAATAATGAAATGTCTTGGTATTTGGTTTAACTTTCAATTCCGCTATTTGAAATCACTCGATACGTTTTAACTTAATGTCCTTTGTAGGCGAAATGACCAGTGGGAATTTTTCCACCACTACGTTACTTCCATCCAAACCGTATGCATTGGACTCCGATAAACTCATTTTTTTGAGCACATCATAGCTTTCAAGCACCAGCTTTTCAACCACAGGGAACTCGTTGTCAAACGACATGAATTTTTCAATAATGATGAAGCGGAAATCGCCCATAACCATTTTTTTGTTGAGCGATTCATACCGGCTGAATACGTCCACTTCGCCTGTAAGCATCAAATCTTCTACTACTTTTTTGAACAATAAATTAATGCGCGGAGCTATACGGAACCCTAACTTGAAATCAATGCGTATAATGTCTTCTGTTTGTAAATGGTTTACTTTATATTCCATGCGATGCGGTTCGTCAACCACATCAACATGCACAAACCAGTAAAGATCGGCACGTTTAGGCCTGTTTTGCAAAATGGAATAAATAACCTTGCGCTCAATTTCATCTTTGTAATTGGCGCTCGTGAGGTATACAAGATGTGTTGAATATTTCGGAATGGTGAGGTCGGTGCTTAGTTCGGCAATTAATTCTTTGTAATCATCAATCTTGACAAATTCAACATAACGTGCGCGTATGCGTTTGGCCTGCAGCCATACCCACATTACATACATACCACAGCAGCATATAATGATGCTTACAAATGCACCGTCAAGGAATTTGACCACGTTGGCAATGAAAAACGACAGTTCAATGCTGAAATAAACGACAATGAAACCTATGATGAGTGTAGGATTGTACCGCTTAAGTATCATATAAAACACCAGTAAAGTACTTGTCATGAGCATATCAATGTTGATGGTAAGACCGTAAGCGGCTTCCATTTCCGATGATTCCCTGAAATAAAGCACCACTACCATGCAACCCAGCCACAAAATCCAGTTTATGGATGGAATGTACAACTGGCCTTTTAATTCGGTTGGATATTTGATTTTAACTTTCGGCCATAAATTCAGGCGCATGGCCTCGTTAACCAATGTAAACGAAGCGCTGATCAAAGCCTGGCTTGCCACAATAGCCGCTGCGGTGGCAATGGCAATTCCAAACGGAACAAACCATGGTGGCATCATTTCATAAAACGGGTTCAGGTCATCAAACGGTTGTAAACCCGCTGCCTTTGCCTGTTCGCCATATTTTAAAAATTGTCCCTGGTGCGAAAGCAGGTATGCACCCTGTCCCATGTAGTTTAATACAAGTGCAACTTTAACACCTATCCATGTAAGGCGAATATTTTGCCTTCCACAATGCCCCAGGTCAGAATACAACGCTTCGGCCCCCGTGGTGCATAAAAACACTGCTCCCAATAACCAAAATCCGCCCGGGTACTTAACAAGTAAATCGTATGCGTAAACCGGATTGAGTGCTTTTAATACACTAAAGTCATGGCTCATTGAATAAATGCCAAGGATTGCAAGTGTGCTGAACCACAAAAGCATGATGGGGCCAAAAAAACGCCCGATAAATTTTGTACCGAATTGCTGAATGGCAAATAAAAGTGAAAGAATACCCACCACCATTAAAACAATATGCGTTGGGTCTTCAAAAAAGGGGCTTACTTTATCAAGCCCTTCAACAGCTGATGAAACTGAAATGGGTGGGGTAATTACACCATCGGCAAGCAAAGCGGCCCCACCAATTATTGCCGGATAAATCAGCCATTTTGATTTACTCCTGCGAACCTGGGTATACAAAGCAAAAATCCCACCTTCACCTTTGTTATCAGCTCGCAAGGCCAAAAAAACATATTTAAAGGTTGTTTGAAGCGAAAGCGTCCAGAATATGCAGGAAATTCCTCCTAGAATAAGATCGGTGCTGATTCTATCTTCTCCTACTATGGCTTTCATTACGTACAATGGCGATGTGCCAATGTCCCCGTAAATGATGCCCATGGTTACTATTAATGCGCCAAGTGTTACCTTGTGATGATGACCGTGACCGTTTGAGCCCACAAAAAAAAGTTAATTAAGGTGCCCTAAAATTATACATATTCTTATCGGTGGGCAGGTATTCTAACAAATATTATACTTTGGCTGTAACAACGGGGTGTTGTTGTTCGTCACACCCTAAAACAGGAAAAAACTGTGACCACGGCCGAGTACAACAGTACAGTTGACCAGTATAGCGATAACGTTTATCGTTTTATTCTTAAGCACATTAAGGATAAAGATAAAGCACGTGATATTGTGCAGGATACATGGGAAAAAATGTGGCTTAAGGTTGAAGAGATAACGGCCGAAAAAGCCAGGTCATACCTGTTTACCGCTGCTTACCGCACCATGATTGACCTCATACGAAAGGATTCAAAACTGGGCAAGTATGAAGAGGCCACGGTAGCCAAAAAAATGACTACCGCGAATAATTACACAGATTTGCAGGAAATTTTACATAAAGCCATTGAAAAGTTGCCCGAAATCCAGAAATCGGTGGTTTTACTGCGCGATTATGAAGGTTATAGCTATGAAGAGATAGGCCAAATAACGGGTTTGAGCGAAGCGCAGGTAAAGGTGTATATTTTCAGGGCCAGGCAGTTTTTGAAAGCAGAACTGGGAAGCATGGAGGCGGTATTATGATAACGCGTGAGAATTACGAAATATGGATGCTTGATTACGTTGAGGGAAAATTGAATTCCGCTCAACGCAACCTGTTTTTTGAATTTCTTGCTCAAAATCCCGACCTGAAAAAACAGTTTGATGGATTTGATAACAGTTCCATTGAAAAAACCTTTGTAACCGAAACACCATCCTTTAACCTGAAAAAACAGCGCAGTTGGCTGCTTGAAAAATATACCGAAGATGAGTTGGTTTTTAACGTTTGTGAAAACCTGCTCAATCCCGAAGAGTTGCGTGAATGGAATGAGCTTGTGAAAGCACAACCGCAATTGCTGGATAAGGTAATCAGGGGAAACCAGCTGGTGCTTAAACCGGTTGAAGAACAATTTGACGAAAAACTGCTGCTGAAGAAAAGTGATGGAAATTATTTGATAACGACTGAAAACTGCAGTACGTATTTCCTGCTGTATGCCGATACGAAAGAACTGGCATTGTATAAGGCCATTCAGCCGTTTTTGATTGCCAATCCAAAATACGCATCTGACTTTGAATGGTCGCAACGCCTGGTGCTGAAACCCGATGCCAGGGTTGTTTTTGAAAACAAGGAATCACTGAAGAAAAAAGAGCGCAGGGTTGTTGGATTTTATTGGTGGGGTGCAGTGGCGGCTGCGGCCTGTATCTTGTTGGTGGCATTGTTTTTTTACCCGGGCAGTGAAAAACGGCCCGCATCATACGCAGGAATTGTTGATTCGGTGAAAGCAAATGTCACGGGCAATGCAACTGAAAACACAAATGTTCCGGAAGAAGCAACGGCCAACAACAGTAAAATAACCAACAATCAAACCGTTGCGTCAAATGGCACACAGCAACTGAACCATAAAAACAAAGTTAAACAGGAAAAAAAAGAAAATGTTGTTGAAAACGAAAAAATTGTACCTGATAACAAAATCGCGGTGAATAACAACAATGGAGTGAGGCACGAAAATAAAAACCAGGAAAATAAAATTGATTCAACAAAACAAATTATTCCTGTAACGGAAAACAACAATGCCTCGCTGGCAAATAACGCTTCCAAAACGGTTAAAAACGACAAGGGCCTGAACCCGCTTGATGCAGTTGCCAAAGTAATTAACAACAAATATTACGAAAACGAGACACCGAAAGAAAAGGAAGCAAGTGCATTTTACGCCATGAAAAATATGGTGAATTCGGCCAGCGGTGGAAATGCCGATATCAGCAAAAAAGAGGATGCTGATTATAAAGAGTTCGGGTTTAAGATAGGCGATTTCAAATTTTCCAGGAAGAAGAATAAAAATAAGGCGAAGGAGGATTAATTTAGGATTCCCCGGCCTTTGTGTAATTAATTATTCCATTTTTATTTTAAAGGCTTCAACAGGTCAACGAAAGCCGTATAAAGCTAAATAAAATTAATCATGAAAAAAACCTGGTCAATTAGAAAATTATTTATATAGTTTAAGTTTATGAAAAACGGCAATTGTAAAAATGCTGCGGTTGTAAAACTGGTACCCGCTGCTGCGCTGCTGGTACCAATGCATAAAACCGATTTCAACGGCAAAATTACCCGGCAATGAATAATTAAGCCCAGCTGTTACGCGGTTGTTGTCAAAAACATTGTACTGGATGTTTCTACCGAAATTGATAAGGATCTCGTTGGTGAAACGGAATTTTAAAGGACGTTGCGCTGCGTCTTTCAACAATATATAATCCAAACCGAGCCGGTACCTGAACCGATAAGTTGAAGTGTAACCTGCAACCAGGGCCTCGTTTACACTGTTGCGCATAAACCTGTTTTCGACCCTGTACCGGTGTGTAATGGTAAACTTGCCAACTGTTCCTTCATAGGAGGCTTCAAGGTGGGGCCGAAGTTCAGGCACGGCAAACCTGGCGGTTGAAAGCGGGTCGCCCGGATAATGGTTAAAGCGGGCAAATCCGCCACCAATGCTCCAGTTGCGGTTGATGGCATAGTGCAAACGAATGCGTGCGGCCGCCTGGTGCAATTGAAACGGTGCTATAAATTCCCGCGCAATGAATTCGAATCTGACCGAAAATTTCGGGTTAAATTCAAGTGTTTGGTTCCAGGTTTGCCAAACCAACGCTTGAACGGTCACTTGCCGTTGTTTGGTTTGAGCACACAAATGCGGCAACAAAACCAATGTGTAAACAGCAACGGCCGTTATTTTTTTGTTCCAAAACACGTGTAAAAATATTAATTCTATCAAATTGGTAGACTTTATGAATAAATTTTTTTGATCAACGTGTTTTCAGGAATGACGAAATGGTGGATTTTTTCATTACATCGCGTGTTTTATCTTTGATTTTCAAAAATTCTGCACGTAAGCCGCATATTTTTTCATCTTTACAGTCGTCACATCGCTCATAATATTTTACGGCCACGCAGGGTACCAGGGCAATGGCCCCGTCAAACAGGCGATAAACATCAGCCACCGTTATTTTTTTAGGATGAATTTTCAGATAATAACCCCCGCCAAAGCCCTGCTTGCTTCCCACGTAACCAGCCCGTTTTAATTCCAG
>DASPJQ010000136.1:0-1162 GCA_035628535.1 Flavobacteriales bacterium
CTTTGTCGGTGAATTCAATGAGTGCCATTGACAGGATTATTTACTATAATAATGCCAAGGGAAGCAAAAAGTTCACAGCATAAAAAAGGCACGGATGAAACCGTGCCTTTTCAACTAGTTTATATCCTTTTACATCAATCGTTTTGATCCGCCATTCACCCTAACGAAATAAACATTTTTGTTTTCGAAGTAGTCCAAAGTCATCGTTTGTTTATTCTTAAACACCGGTTGAATATCAAAGCGAGTGAAAACAATATTTCCTTTGCGGGTCAGTTCCGATGCCACATCCTTTTTTGTGTCAAGTAAAAGCAGGGCAAAGCGAAGCATGGATTCGTAGCCGCGGAAATACATATCGGTTGGGCGGCTGCCGATGTTCTTTTCAAAGTCATTTGCCAGCTTGCTTTCCAGCGGTGTTAGCCGGTTGTAAAAGAATGGCGTGCTGTAAACAATATCCATTCCTTTAAATTCATTTTTGTTGAAGTTGATATTATCCCAAGTTGGCATGCCGACCAACAGCGTCGGGTACTTTTTATTTAATGGTGCCAGTGCCGAAGCAAGTTTTGTTGCAAAAAATTCTTCCATGCTTCCGGCAACAATCACGTTTCGCTTGGTGCTGTCCATATGCGAAGCCAGCGTTTGCGAAGTAAAATCAACTCCCACATCCACAAACTTTACCTTCAGTGGTGTTGATGGCGTTGTTTTACCAAACTCCACGAAATTGGTTTTGATCGCATCTTCCTGTACACCAGCCTTACGGAAAACAATGATGTTGTCGAGCGAGTGACTACGCTGCAGCATTTTGTAGATCCCTTCAATGTGCCCCTGCAACGTGGTGTTCAACACAACGAAATAAGGATTACCGTCAGTACCGGCATCGTTTGGAAGCGTGGCAGAAATAAAAGGAATCTTTTTCGCCATCGCAGCATCGGCCAAGAGTTTCGTCTCCGACGGATTTGATTGTGCAATGATCATTTCCACGTTCGCCAGTTCCGGGCTCCTGAGTTGTTGAGCCAACGGTGTTATTCTAGACTTACTATCATAGATATATACCTCGAGCGGCGCACCAGCCTTTTGCAATGAATCCAATGCCAATTGTACGCCTTGTATAAACTCAATACCCGGATTTAAAAACTTCGGAAAGCTTTTATTGAAGCGATAATCG
>DASPJQ010000137.1:0-15325 GCA_035628535.1 Flavobacteriales bacterium
GAACCTTATTTATTTTAATTGTATAGAATGCAAAAATGAAAGCAAGGTATATGATTGCCGTTACGATCAAAAAATACGATCCGGAGCGTAATATTTTATATACTTCTTTCAAAATTGAAAATAAATAAAGCTTGAATGACTAAAATGACCGAACAAAATCAACAGTACAAAAATAAAGGCATAGGTCAATTGTGAGCCCAGGGAATGCCTTATCCTGATTTTGTCTTTTACCAATTGGTCCATTACAGGGTCAACCAGTGCGAAAATAGCAAGAAGGCACGCGCTTACAAAAAGATAGCCGGGTTTGACTTCCGGTCCGATTATTCCGCGCCCGCCTTCAAAAGAGAATATTCCGCCAATAATATCGGCTGCGTGCGCAAAATCGGTTGCCCGGAAAAATATAAGTGTGAAAACAAAAAAAAGAAATGTGAGGAGTGTACATATTATGATGTTGAATGAACCCGGAAAAAGACCTGTAATTTTTTTTCTTGTTTTTTTTGTTAAGAACTCTACGGCTATGGCAAATCCGTGAAGCATACCATATATTACATAGGTCCATGCTGCACCATGCCACAAACCGCTGATGGCGAAAGTGAGTAAAAGACCCCCAACTACTGCAATTTTTCCCCAGTCCCTGCGGTTCATTACAAAAGGTGTGTACAGGTAGTCGTTGAACCAGGTTGAAAGCGATATGTGCCACCTTCGCCATAATTCGCTTACCGATTTGCTCAGGAAGGGGGTCCTGAAATTTTCCATCAGGGTGTAACCCATAACCCTGGCACTTCCAAGCGCAATGTCAGAATAGCCTGAAAAATCACAATAGATTTGAAATGCAAAAAGGATGGCAGCAACGAATAAAGAATAAGAGCTTTGTTCCCCGGGCTGGTTATAAACCTGGTCAACAATAACAGCAAGTCTGTCAGCAATTACCACCTTCTTAAAAAGGCCCCATAACATTTGCTTCAGTCCTGCAGAAACGTTTTCATAACGCAGCACTTTTTTTTCCTTAAGCTGATGAATGATGTTTTGTGGTCGTTCAATGGGACCTGCAACCAACTGAGGGTAGAACATCACATACAGCGCATAAATTCCAAAATGCCTTTCGGCCCGCTGGTTGCCCCGATAAATTTCTATAGTATAGCTCATGGCCTGGAACGTGTGAAACGACAGGCCTACGGGAAGTAAAATATGCAATAACGGAATATCAGCCCCGGACCCCATTGCGCCAAGCAATTGATTGATATTTTCAACGAAAAAATCGTAATATTTGAAAAAGCCGAGAATGCCAATGTTTGTAAAAAGACTTAATACCAGATAAAATCGTTTTTTGGGATGCGGTGAACGCTCAATGAGGATACCTGCAAAATAATCTACAACAATAGTTAAAAGTAAAATGAGAATGTAAATGGGGATAAGGGCCATGTAAAAATAACAGCTTGCTGCAAGCAGCCATATCCACCTGAAACGATGCGGTAATGCAAAAAAAACAATGGTTACAGCAGGAAAAAACAGCAGAAACTGAAATGAATTGAACAGCATGGATCAGATAATTGTGCTTTTGCGTCACGAATGTACACTTTTTACCACAATCCTGAAGCAATCATTCCTAGGAAGCTATGTTTTCGGCCGCATTAATAACCAGGTTGATTCCATTCACATGAGCGGAAGCGTCAACCAGGTATGCTACTGACCCGGCCGTTTCCCCGGTTGTGAGCAAACGTTTCAACGGATGTTTCTGCCTGTTTTCTTCAATAATGCGTTCATCCACATCGCTTGCAAGGGCCGTAAGCATAAAAGACGGGCTAATGCAATTGGATGTAATGTTAAATGCTGCGTATTCGCTAGCCCAACTTTTGGCCAGGGAAAGCAGATAGGCTTTGGAAGCAGCATATTCTGAAAATCCAATGGGCGGTTTATTTATTATATAAGAAGACAATACCGTAATGATTTTACCGCTTTTCTTTTTCCGGAACAGGGCAATTGCTGCCCTGGTTAGTTCCACCACCGGCATAACATTATTCATGAAACCATTCACAAACACATCATATTCCATTTTATGGAAATGGGTCTGTTCAAATTTGTGGGGAAGGGCATTGTTAATAAGAACATCCAGGTTAATGTCAGCCAGTTTTGCGTTCAGGGCCTCCATTTCATTTCTTACCGAAAAATCAGCTTTTATGCCATGGGCATTGGGAAATTGTTTTTCCAATTCACGGGCTGCATCAACGGAACTGAAATAGGTAAAATATACTTCATTTGACTTGTTCTCACAAAGCAATTCGGTAATGCTTCTTCCAAGTCCGGAAGCGCCCCCTGTAACCAGAATATTTTTTTTCATCGCAAGCCAATTTTAATTTTACCGAAGGCTACTTTTGTACCGTCAGTTTTACTGAATTTATACTTGATATCGGTCACATTCACCGATTCGTGTACTTCGGTTATTGTGGCAGAAAAATTAAGTTGATCACCAATGTATACGGGGTTGCTGTAAGAAATTTCCTGGGTAAGAATGAACACATTTTTTTGGGGAAGGCATTCTCCAATGAAATACGAAATAAAGCCGTTTAAGATGTTGCCATGCATAACCTTTGATTTAAATCCCATTGACCGGGCAAATTCATCGTTGGTGTGCAACGGGTTGGTATCATGAAACGTTTGGATGAACCCGCTGTATACCGGCTCATCCACCACAAAAACCCTGCTGAAATTGTCTCCAGCTTTCATGCCGGCAATTTACGGTTGATGCAATCAATCATTTCACCAACATTTTTCCATTCCCTGATTTCATTTACGAGGAACTTTACTTTAAAATGTTTTTCTATGTTCACGATAAGCTGAATGTGGGAAAGCGAATCCCATTCTTCAACATCATCGGCCCTGGTCTCTGGTGTAATAACCAGGCTATCGTTGTCAAGAACGTCCCTGAAAATAACATTTACCTGCTCTAATGTATTTGATGTGCTCATATGCGTGTTCTTAATTGGAATTGATGGTTATATAATTTTCGCGGTTAACAAACGAATGCGTGTACAGTTCCCATAAATTTTCGCCTGCCGGCTCAAACCCGAGTTTTTCATAATGGTCTTTCACCATGCCATTTTTAGCGGTTGGAATATATGACCCAATGATTTTTTTTGCGCCTATTTTTTTTCCAGCCTCAACAATGGTATTAAGGGTAAGGTTCTCAACACCGCGTTTAAGCACACGGCAACTCATTAACCAGTTCTCAATGAATAATTCTTCAGGGGCGGTTTGCCGCAATACGATAACGGCAATAAGGCCATAATCACCAAATTTATCTTTCAGCGATACACTAAAGCTGCAATAGTCCCGTGAACCCGCTATCTGTAAAAGGTCGTCTTCAGAATAACGGACCGTACGTAAATTGAATTGATTGGACCGTTGTGAAAGCTGTGCTACGCGTGGAATGGAAAATGCATCAAAATTCCGAATTTCAGCGGTCATATCCAGGTTACTGAGGTATTCTGATTCGGAACCAAAAGACCTGCGAAGCGATTCACGCACCGATTCTTCCTGGTATTGACGCGTACGCTGGGCATCTTCCTTGCTGTAGGAAGCCGTTTCAAAAAGATTCATAGCGCGCAAAAACGGCATGTACTCGCAAGGATCTTCGGGTAATTCGGGAACGGTTATTTCAGGAAGGTATGTTTTAACTATACCCCGTTCAAAGGGATTGTCGTCAAGGAAAACCATTGAATCAAAACCAATGTTAAGGACCGATTGGATATAACGTATGTTATCAGCTTTGTTTTCCCAATTGGCAACAAACACGGCAATATCATCCAGCTTAAGGACCATGTCAGGATGTTTTTCAAAAGGTTCTTTGGCAATATGCTCGGTGTTTTTGCTGCACACGGCAAGAATAATTCCGCGTTCTTTTAATTCCCGAGCCCAACGTTGTAAATCGTTAAATGCCTTACCGTTCCCTAAATCGCCAAGCTGTATATTTTCCATGCCATCATCACCTATAATACCACCCCATACCGTGTTATCCAGGTCAAGAATCAGGCATTTTTTAAATTTCCCGGTTCGCACAAGAATCATTTCAGTAATGCTTTTGGCAATAAGTGCGTAAAAATCCAGGGTATAAATAATATCACCATAAATATAATTGCGCGGATCAAACGTTTCTTTGTCACCAGCGTGGCTGCTCAACTGCGCTACATCGGCTATGGAAAAATTGGTATGAGAAATGGAAAGGTTCATGAGCTCAAAATTGAGCTTTCGCAACTGATAGGTCCAGCTAAAATCCAGCGAATTGCTGAAATTTCCGAAGAGGGAATCGTTGTGAAAAGGAAAATTCAGGAAAATAATCCTGGTTTTCATTCTTGAAAACATGGTGTCAAGGTCTACGCGGATTTTTTCAATACAGGCATCGGCAAAGCGGTTGCGCTCTTCCATCGGGCAATTGAAAAATTTCTGCTGAAGCTTGTGAACGGAATTAAAAATAACCACGTATTCGCTTTCTGAACGGTAGAGCTCAGAATCAGGGTCGTTTATTTGTAATTCAATCTGATCATAATCCGATTCAAAAACCCTGAAAGAAATACCGGCTTCCAAGCCGTACCCCTCCAGGGCCTGTGATAAAAGCTGCGAGGAAGAATCGGCCAATATAGCAATTTTCACTTCCTTCATGCCCTCCCTGCTTTTCTTCAGGTTTTTCTTCAATTCAAGAAATGTTTTTTTCAAAAGCATACACTCACCGGATTAATCAAAAATTGCGTGCCCAAAGTTAAGGCATTTCAACAAAAGGCATTGCGCATGGTCCCATAAATGCCCAGGTTTCTGACCAGTTGGATAAGAACTGTGATTATATGCATACGTACCGGGTCTAATGGCAATTACCAATGGGCATAAAAATACTTAATAATTTCTAAATCAATTGTTTGTATTTTTAATTATGGCTTGATGGAATTTTCCGAAATTTTGTTCGGCATCAAAAAAAGTACACCAGTATGCTTTTACTTTTTCACGAAAAGCCCGGGTATTCCGTTCCGACTCAAGAAAACGGTCAATTTCATTGGCAAGCACTACCGGGCTATAGGTTTCTTCAGGAATAAGCGTTCCTGTATTTTCATTCACAATTTCGGGAACACCACCAGCACCAACTGCAATAACGGGAATGCCAAAGCTAACGGCTTCCTGTATGGCTACCGGTACTCCTCCTTCCGACTCACTGGTATGTACAAAAAAACTAACGGGGCTGGTTTTGTAAAAACCAATCAATTCGGCATTGGGAATATTTCCTTTAAGTGTTACTTTAATTGTTGCCGGAAGTTTGCCAATTGCCTGTTTTAGCTCATCCATTAACGGCCCATGGCCAAAATGTATCCAATGCAGGTTTGTTTGGGTATGCATTAAAGCCCTGTAAATATCCAACACGCGCTTTACCGGTATTACATTGGCACACGAAACCATAACATATTCCCTGTTTTCAGGCATGGGATTAATTCCTTTGTCAAACACCCCTAGGTGCGCTACGTGAACTTTATCAGCATACCGTGGAAATTCTTGTTTAAGGTAATTTCCTCCGTGTTGCGAAACAGCAAAAATACCGCTTACATGTTTCAATTGGAAATTCCTGAACGGAACAATTCCTTCCTTTCTGCGAAAATGGTACAGGTCATAGCCGTGTACCCTGGTTATATATTTCCGAATGGTTTTTTTACGTTTTAACAGCGCAAGCATGGTGGCCCAATCATTGAACCAGAAGGTGTATAATACGGCTTTGGACGTATCCATTGAACGAAGGCGCGTCTCAAGCAGTTCGCTACGGGAAATGCATTGAAGCAAATGGCTCCTTAATTCATTACGTAACCTGAAAAAAGAAGATTTTTTTTTCACAGAAAAAAATTCAGCCACCATGAGCCGCACACACAGCACAGGATGGCGAAAAAAAGTTGAAGCCCCTGAAAAGGACCACGCGGTGAACAAATCAATCACCTCGCAATTTGCAGGAACCGGTTTTGGATCGCCTTTTGACTCAAGCGGAAAAATAAATATCTTTTCGAACTTTGATGAAAGAAACAATAATTCATTGCTTATGAAATTTTCACCGGTACCGTAAGGAAATGATACGGTAAACAAAAACAGCTGCCCTTTTTTTTCCGGTAAATTCTCCAATCAGGAAATGTTTTATGTTTTACTAAATCAGGAAAAGGCACATTTAATCAATTAATTGAAAAACAGCGTTTTAAAATTTTTTTTACGCTTTCTCTCAACGGCCTTTGCCTGCCACATACATGATTTATTGCTAATTTAGTAATTAAATGCACTACGTTAACACATACCGCGAGCTAAAAAAATTTCAACGTGTTTCCATGCGCAACAGAATGCGGGCCCTTGCACTTGACGGCCTTTCATTCCTGCACGCCTCGGGCGCTTCAAAATACCTGCGCATTCCGCGTGTGCAATTCCTGTACATTCATCATACGTTTACTGATGAGGAAAAGGCGCTGGAAACTTTATTGAAAAAACTGCAGGAACACCATGTTTTTATTTCGTACAGCGAAGCGGTGGAAAAAGTGCTTTCAGGAAATATTGATAAACCGTATATTGTATTCAGTTCTGACGATGGTTTCAGGAACAACCTGAAAGCGGGCGAAATCCTTCAGCGTTTCAATGTCAACGCCTGTTTTTTTTTAAACCCCGCTTTGATCGGGCAAAATAATTATGATATTATCCGGAAACACTGCGAAGAAAAACTACACTTTCCTCCTGTGCAATTCATGGACTGGCATGAGGTTGAACAATTGCAGAAACAGGGCCACGAAATAGGCGCCCATACCATGTGGCATATTGACATAGGAAAAGCCGGTATGCAGGAAGTTGAGAATGATTTAAAAAATTGTTACCGTATACTGCATGAAAAATGCGGGAAAGCGCTACATTTCGCTTTTCCATACGGATTGTTCGGCAATTTCAATGAAGCGGCCCGTAAATCAGTGTTTGAAACAGGATTTGTTTCCTGCGCCTCGGCCGAACGCGGGTGCCACCTGCCGCACAACCAACCTATGGCAAGGGAAGAACTCTGCATCAGGCGCGACCATGTTATTTTAGGTTGGAAACCCGAACACATTGTGTATTTCCTGCAAAAAAGTGCGAAAACCGCAAATTACAATAACAATTTTTTTCCTTACCAGCGATGAGAGTGATTATCCTTACCAGCTCGGATAAAGGTACGGCTTCGCATCACCTGGAATACCTGCTTAAATCAAAACAAATACACGTGTGCCTGGTTGTGCAGAATACGAATGCCATTGCACCGAGAAACAAATGGAAAAAAAAATTCAGGAAGCTGAGGAAAATAGGCGTTTTGGGTGCATGGAATGGCATGCGCATGCGCAAGTGGTATAACGGGGACTTGTATAAATATCTTCGCATTAAATCCATTGCCGAAGTGTGCCGTGAACATTCCATTCCGTTGCGTACCGTTCGTGCAATCAATCAGGAGGAAACCAGGAAACTTTTTCGCGAAGCCGGGGCTGATTTGGGAATCAGCCTTGGAAACGGGTACATTCCGAAATCCGTATTCAGTATCCCCGCAAATGGAATGATCAACATCCATCACGAAGAGCTGCCTGCTTTCCAGAATGCACAAAGCGTTATCTGGCAACTGTATACCGGCTCCAATAAAACAGGTTTTACCATTCATGAAATTGACAGCCGCATTGATACGGGAAATATTCTTTATAAAGAAACCATGGACCTTGAATTCAGGGAAACATTAAGCGATACTGTTACCTATAACCTGGCGCGTCTGTATGAAAAATCGGCAATTGCCCTGGTAAATGTGCTGGAACATTATAAAGAATATAAAAATAACGCTTATGTTCAGCAAGGGGGTATTTCGTACACGACCCCGTCTTTCAGGAATTTCATCCGCATTAAAAAACAGTACAGGGAATTAAAAAATAGATCGGCTAAAACTTAGAGCCTATCTCCCGCTGATACGCAGCGAAATTTCCCACAATTCCCTATAGCTATCGGAAACAACAATAGCAACGCTTTATGCCTTACTTGTTGGAACTTTATGCACTTCACGGTTAAAAGAGCTTCTGACTTATTTTTGTTTTTTTCCACGAAACAGCATTGAAAAAAGGTACCGGAAATGCGAGCCTTTTACATTTCCAAATACCAACCAGTAACGCACAGCATTAAAAAAACCCTTATCGGCACAAAGGAAAAATAAGCTGTTTCTTTTTGAGCGAAGCAATGCCTCAAACTCATTTACAGGAAATTCTTTATGCTTCCTGTTCAAACCGATAAGTTTATTAATCCAGGTACGAATATCCCTGATAGAAATTTCTCTGCTGAACCATGCATTTTTTCCAAGTGCGGCATGTATTTCAATTTCCTTATCCGTAACGTTCCAGTTCAAATCATTAAAAATACGCCTGTAAAAGTTTTTTCTGCGTTCCATGAGCGTATGGTAATTTACCACAGTTACATTGTGTTCCAGAATGCGGTAGCGGTAAAGCACCTGCGGAATTCCCCTGAAGGAAGTCAGTTTTCTTAGCCTGAACCACAGGTCCCAGTCTTCCATATGAGGAAATGCACTGCTATACGTGATGTTGTTTGCATTGAGTAAAGAAGTGCGTATAATACAAGGCGCATGTGCAACCGTGCTGTTAAAAATCAAACCTGCCTTGATCACATTATCTTCAAGCGGCATTTTCCAGGCTTCCTGCTTGTCGCCAAACAATTCGAGGTAGCTGCTCAATACGCCCACCTCACGATATTCATCCATAGCTTTAACAAGGTGTTCAAAACGGTGCGGCAGGCTTATATCGTCAGCATCCATACGAACAATGAACTCAGTGGTGATTTTTTCAATGCCCTTATTCAAGGTATTTACCAATCCCATATTTTTTCCATTGCTTATATAAATAATCCGTGGGTCGGTATAGGACAAAATAATGGTTTCCGAATCATCGGTTGAACCATCATTGAGCAACATAAGTTTGAAGTCACTGTAGGTTTGACGTAAAACGCTGTCAATTGCTTCTCTCAGGAACGGAGCGGCATTGTATACAGGCATTAAAACAGTGATACGGGCCATTACTTCCAACTAATGTTCTCTTTAATGATTTTAGCAGGAACGCCACCCGCCAGTGAATGTGGAGGAACATCTTTTGTAACCACAGCACCGGCCGCTATAACAGAGCCTTCACCAATGGTTACGCCTTTGAGTATGGTAACATTTAAACCTACCCATACCTTATTTCCAATAATTATAGGTTGCGTAGGCTCTGTAGGGATCGTATGCATCAATACATGGTTATCGGAATCACGAATCGTAACGCCTTCAGAGATGACAACATCGTGGCCGATTTCAATGTGCTTGAAGCAACTTAAGTTGCACCGGTTATTGATGTAGCCGCTTCCCAGTTTTAATACTGCATTTTTATTTATATAAAACATGCTTCCCTCAAATATCCTGAAGCGTCCGTTAACATGCAATTCAGCCCCATCAGCCATTTTAAGCAATGAAGAAAGTACTGGTTTTTCCGACCAGGATTTGCCAAATTCGAGGTTTCCACCGTTGAGTACAAGTTTTGATGAAGACTCGCATTCAACCTGCACTTTTGCATACAATTTTACCGAATGCGGCCCGTTTTTTACGGTAATGCGCTTTAGTCGGCTTTCATTCATACGTGTGCGAAACATAGTTTACCGGTTTATAAAGAAATTTTTTATCCGCGATCGCATTGATGAAGGATCGGCCGGAACAAAAGCATTTATTTTTTGATCGCCCAATTCCTTCAAAAGGTTGTTTTGAACATAAGGGAAAAAATTATATTTATTCATGACCAAATCCCTGGCTTCGGCAATGGCGTCAAGGTTATTGGCCCAGGCATTGTTTTCAATTGCATCTTTTATTTTAGCAATCGCTTCTTTCGGATTATGGATATCAATATAAAGAAACGAACCTTCGGGAAAATATTTCTCAATGTTTTTGCAACCGTAATAAATGGGCATACACCAACCTAAATACGCATCAGCAATTTTTTCGGTCCAGTAATTATGGGCTGAGTAGTTCTCAACCGCCACAGCATATTTCACAGGGAACATCACATCGTGTTTGCAGTTGAGCGGTCTTATTCCCCTTCCATACACCTCAAACGGCAGATCTGATTGTTTTAACGCTTCAAGAAAATTCAACCTTGGGGCATGACCCGGATTCATGTTGGCGGAACTGGTTATCCACACCACATTGTCTGTTTTATGGTTTAAATCGTTTTTTTTTATTACTGAAAGCTCATCGTAATTTTTTCCGATATGCCAGGTAAGCAAGGCCATATCATTTATGGATTTATAACCACCAGCAACATTAAACCCGCTGATAACAATGTCAAAGTACCTGAAGTAAAAAGTAAAATACCTGTTTTTTTCATAGGGTGGTTCCTGAATGATGAGCCAACGCCCTCCCTTGCGGCACTTAACATTCAGGTCGGCTACCGGCTTATTAAATACGACCAGAATATCGCATTCTTTTCCTTCTGTTTTAAAATTCAGCTCACCCCATTGGCCTTGCCCACCGGGAGTTTGGGCGAAGTACGTTTTCAGGTCATAATTGCCGAATGCCAAAATATCCATTGGGACAAATGTACTTAAATTAACCAGAAACCCATCTCAAAAATGCCTTTTAGCTTTAAACACAAAGACCACAAAGAACTTTCTGAGGACCTTGTGAGGACCTTTTGAGATGCACTCCTATTAAATCATGGTTTCTATTCAGGCGGTTCACGCTCCGGGAATGAATTGTTTCCAGAACTCAGGCTCGTATTTTTCCCAGGCGTGGCAACCGAAAGGAAGCATACGGGAGTTCATTTCAAAAAGCGTTGAAGGGTATTTTTCAAAAGCAAAAGCAATTTCAACCGAAGCCGGTGCCGGTTTAAATTTTTTATCAATTGTCATTGCCTTTTTGCTCCAGAACATGTCTTCGTTGGCAGAAAACTGCCTGATGTAAAACCTGGAATTATTCCTGAACCCCAGAAAACGTGCTACCATCAACGGAGCCCTGAGGATTAATGCGAGGCCCTTGTGAAATTGCCGGTGATAAGCCATTACAGCCGAAGGTGAATCGGTAATTGTGTTTTTTTTCAATACATTCAGATGCGCTTTTACATGGCGTAGCGAGAAGCCCCCATTTCCACCGAAGGGTAAAAATTCGAGGTTATCATTGTGAGCTTTTAACACAATTGGCGAACCCACGTAATGGTACCCTTTTTTTAGCCAGGAGTCAAGCTGGTCGCTAAAAACAAAAGCATCGGTTTGATAGATAAGTATATATTCGTACGCATCAAAAGTTTTATAAAATTGAACCCCCAATAACATTTTGTTGTATGAACTTATGTTTTCAAAACACTGTGCAGGAAATGGCTTAAACATTACCGTTGGCACCTTCCTGAACAAGGCCTTATAATTATCCAGGTCAAGTCCCCGGGGATACACAAACGCAATATGCCTGCCCGAAAACACCTCAGCACATTGTTTCAATGAACATTCTTCGGCATGGGATATTGTTTTTTTATATATTGGAATTACTATGACAACGGGCAACTTCATACCTGAGCTGTTCTTAAACGGATATTCAAAATTTGTCCCTTAACTTCATTACAGGCTTTTCAAAGAAACGGTAAATCAAGTAAGCCAAACCAAAGGTAATAAACCAATATACCGCATAATTGAAAAGTATTACATATGCGCTTTTAATGCTCATGAACGCAATTTTGGATTGTAACAAAGGCATTATATTTTCCTGTACAAGCGATAAATTTACAAGATAGGCCGAATAGGAAACCAGGCTAACAAACGTGAATATTTTAAACATTATCCCACTTCCTGTGCGTATGGAAGTAAGTTTGGGCAGAATTAATGCAGTTCCCAGCGACACAACCGTGAGATAAAAATAATATAAAAAAACAGCGTCACCGGGAAAAAAGTAAGCGTGGATTTTTGGATAAATAAGGAGAAAAATACCAACGGTACACCTCAGGTTTTTATTCCTGTACCAGAATTTCTCGTGGTAAAAATAAATATATGCGCACAACACGCCCATCATGATGCTGTCAAGCCTGGTTACCACGCAACGCCTGATGTTAAGGGCCCAGGAGTTGATATCGGTAAACCCATAGTAATAGGTTTTAAAACACCTGTAAGCGGTGAACACAACCAGCACGGCAATTATCCAAAAAAGTATGAGTTTTCTTTTTTCAACGTTTTTTATCTTTATAATTCCATAAAAACCTAACGGTATTACAAGGTAAAACCATTCTTCAACCGAAAGACTCCAGGACTCGGAATAAAATGTGGGCTGGGGCCAATTGAAATTCTGGAGGAATACAAAATACCTGGCCGCTTTTTCAGGGAAGTCATTGTGTTTAAAGTAAAAAATCAGTAACAGGATGCACAAAATAAAAAAATAATTCGGAAGGGTCCTGAACCACCTTCTTATCCAAAAATTAAACAGGTCGGGAAAAGTGAAATTCTCCTTTGAGTTAATCAATTTTATAAGGATTCCTCCAATCAAAAAGCCGCTTAAGACGAAAAAAATATTTACCCCATCAACAGCCGGAAGCATATATGAATATTTGGGAACAATACCTTGTACGGTATAATACCCATGAATATATACTACAAACAGAACCGCAAAAGCCCTCAAAATATCAAGACCGTATACCCTGCTGCCATGCATAAGCTGTTTTTTTTAAATGATTACAAATTTTGGTAAGGCAAACATATTGAATATTTTCGGTGTAAATCCATTTTCACTGGTAATTCCCCCTGAAGCTTCCCGTTATTATTTTTTTTATCCGTTTTAGGATAGACTTATTGGCTGGCTGAACAGGCTTTTCTCTCAATTTTTTGCATACGTCAGGGGCATATGCCTCTGCCCGTGCATAATATGAATCGGCTTCGGCATCGTTTTCTTTTTCCAGTATGGAGCCAATGGAAAACGCTATTTCGGTCATGTGTTCTCTCCACTGACGCAAAATATGTGGATCACTATCGTGCTGGCTTATATCTTCAAGCATTTTAAGCCATTCTTTTTTCATTTCAACGCTCTTGTATGAACTCCAGATACCTGCTGTATGCTTACGGTATACCCCCATGTCTTTTTTGATGAATTTTCCCTTCCCATGACGTGCATTGTGTATGTGAAAAGGATAATCACCCACCGGTGTGTGATAAAAAAATTCGGGCACGCCTTGTTTATATATGTTCCTGAAAACAACCGACATGGTTCGCATGCAATTGCCATTGCGTGCCAGGTAGGCCAAGTCTATAACATCGGGTGTATATTGGTTCAGGTAATCTTTGCGTACAGTGCCGTTTTCGGTAATGCTGCAACTGTGAAATGCAAAAGAAAAATCCCGATTATGGTCCAGGAAATTAACAATGCTTTGCAACTTATTTGAATCGGTCCAGTAATCATCACCATCAAGCATGGCAATGTATTGGCCCTGCATCATGCCCAGTAATGAAATAAAATTATACCTACCTGTGGCACGGCCGTTTATATAAATTATGTTTTTACGGTCCTGCAAAATATGCTTCACGTTTTTATAACGCCTTGCATAATCGGCACAAATCAACGATGTGCCATCGTTTGATCCGTCATCGCCAATGCAAATTTCGAAATCAAAATTGGTTTTTTGAGCCAATGCGCTCTCAATACACTCTTTGATGTAGTTTACATGGTTATAGGTTAATGTGCAAACCGATACTTTCATTCAATCAACAATTCACTTATTTGCCATTTCGTATGCGGCCTGCGCCAGTTGACCGAACTGTGCCGTACTTATATTTTGTGCAGTTGGTAAATACACTGTGTTTTGGCGGAAGGCCCGGACATGTGGTAAGCCAATGGGTTTATTGTAAGCCTGCGCATCAAGACCATAAAAATCCAAATTTTCGTACACCATGCCAATAGCATTCAATTTCCGGATAATTGAATGCCGTAATTCCTGCTGATGGACACCAAAACGCAAAAGGATACCAGTATAATTATGCCCCGTGCATTTCCCGCACAAACTGTTTACTTCAATACCCGCGGCTGAAAGTCCTTTAGAAAGTTCGGCAGCCTTACGTTTATTTAATTCTATCTTATGTTGAACTTCTTTTAACGACAACAAAGCCAATCCGGCCTGTATTTCTGACATCCTTCCATTACCGGTGTAAGGTATTGGTACGGGCCTGCCAGCCCCATAACTGCTCCTGATGTTCCGCAAACGTGCCGCCAATTCATCGTTGTTGGTAGCAACACAGGCCCCGTCACCGGCATTAACCAGCTGTGACTGGTCAAATGAAAAAATCTCCATGTCGCCAAACCCGCCAAAACATTTTCCGTTGTAAACCTGGCCGAATACCGAATCGGAAATAAACACCAATTTAATGTTGTTTTGCCTGGCCAATGTTTCAAGCGCTTCAATTTCGCACGCATGGCCAAATGCATTTACCGCGACTATAACCGATATTCCGGCCGGACTTTTTTCAAGGTTAGCTAAATCAATTACCGGACGCTTCGCTTCAACATCACAATAAACGGGATGCCCACCTGCCCATATAACCGATTGTGCAATGTTTACATGGCTTAATGACGGCACAGCGGTATTCCCATTTGCATTGCACGCCAGCAAAGCAATCATAAGGGCAATGCTGCTGTTGGTCATGCAAACAACATGTTTTACCTGCATGAATTGCTGAAGTTCGGTCTCCAGCTGCACAGCCAAAGGTCCCTGGTTGGTATAATACTCACGTTCCCAAATACCGTTAACCATTGATTGAAAAGAATCCCACTCGGGCAATTGATATGATTGTTTTTGGTGCATTAATTCAAATTCGTTTTTAAACTGTTTTTTACAGTAACGTGGTTTGTCTCCAAAAATTTAAAATACTCTACAATGGTTTTAATGTCATTTTCGCTTACAAATTCTCCACAGGGAAGCAACATGTGGTTGGTCATCAATAACGAAGTGTTGGTCATATCGCCCACAATAACCGGGTAAACAGTTTCTTTCAGGTGCAATGGAGGATAATAATACGGCCTAACAACCATGTTTTCTTTTTGCAAAATAAGCAGGGTTTCCTCACGGGTGTAGGGCCATTCTGCAGTCAGTTTTACCAAAATATTCTTAAAGCTCCGCCTTTCATGCGTAGCATACTCAACCAGCTCAATGCCTTTTACATCTTTTAATAATTCCCTGTATGTATAAAACCTTTTTTTATTGTTTTCTATTTGCCTGTCAACATCGTCAAGACAGGCGAGCGTCATTGCCGCATGTGGTGCAATCAAATT
>DASPJQ010000138.1:0-1731 GCA_035628535.1 Flavobacteriales bacterium
CGGAAATAAAGGCCCGTTTGGATGAATATGTGATTGGACAGGATGAGGCGAAAAAAATTCTTTCAGTTGCTGTGTACAACCATTACAAACGCCTCAACCAAAAAACGGAAGAGGACATTGAAATTGAAAAATCAAACATTATTCTGGTTGGTGAAACCGGTACCGGTAAAACCTTGCTGGCGCGTACCATTGCACGGTTGCTGAATGTGCCTTTTTGCATTGCCGATGCAACCGTACTGACAGAGGCCGGTTATGTGGGTGAAGACGTTGAATCTATCCTCTCGCGTTTGCTGCAGGCATCGGATTACAATGTTGAAGCGGCCGAACAGGGCATTGTTTTCATTGATGAAATTGATAAAATTGCACGCAAAAGCGACAACCCTTCCCTTACCCGCGATGTGAGCGGTGAAGGTGTACAGCAGGCTTTGTTAAAGCTCCTTGAAGGGAGTGTAGTGAACGTACCGCCCCAGGGCGGACGCAAACACCCCGACCAAAAAATGATCCAGGTAAACACCAAAAACATTTTATTCATTTGCGGGGGCGCCTTTGATGGGATCGGAAAAATTATTGCCCGCAGGGTAAATACCAATCCCATTGGTTTTTCAAGTACAACCAAGGAGTTTTTAACCAACAAGGAAAATATATTGCAGTACATTACACCTACCGATGTGCGTACATATGGATTGATTCCCGAATTAATCGGCCGTTTCCCGGTGCTGACTTACCTTGACACGTTGAATGAAACAACACTTAGAAGAATACTTACCGAACCAAAAAACGCATTGATCAGGCAATATGTCAAACTGTTTGACATGGATGGTGTAAAGCTTAGCTTTACCAAAGAAGCCATTGATTTTATTGTAGAAAAAACATTGACCTATAAACTTGGCGCGCGCGGTTTGCGCGGCATTTGCGAAGCCATTTTATCGGATGCCATGTTTGAAATACCCAGCGAAGGAAAAGTAAAAGAATTAAAAGTGGATTTTAATTACGCCAATGAAAAATTCGGCAGGGCAAAAATCAGTCATTTGAAAGTGGCTTAGCGATTTGAAACGCGGGATATGAGATATGGATTTGAGATGCGAGATTGATACAAAGGTAGCGGCTTTTATTTTTTAAGCAACTCTGTCTTATCATAACCGTTTCGTTGCACACATATCTCATGTCTCACATCTAAGAAAAAGAAAATCCCGGCTTATTGCTAAACCAGGATTCCAAACCAAACAACCTTTGCAGGTTGATACGGTAACCAACCGTATTTTTTTTAATTATTCTGCAGCAGCAGTGTCAGCCATAGTAGTATCGACAGTAGGCTCTTCTACAGCTGGTTCAGTTGAAGTTGCGGTATCTTCAGCTACAGCTGTTGTATCGCCATTTTCGCCTTCTTCTTTACCATTACCGCATGAGGTGAATGTTAATGCAGCAAACACAGTTGCCAATAACGCTAATTTTTTCATTTTAAGTTGCTTTTTAGGGTTAAACATTTAATTACCCGTTTATACCAGGGTTCAAAAAAGGTAACCCAAAGGGGAATAATTAAATAGCGAAATTTTGTACAGTGAAATATAACGAATTGATATTTAATAAATTAAATTAATAAATTATTTCCGGCTAACGTACAAAATCTCATTTTTCATCAACCTGAAACGTTCGGCTTTTGCAGGATCCATTGTTGCAGCCATTTGGTTGCATTCAACCTTAAAGCCAACGGTTTCGAGTTGTTTATGGTAA
>DASPJQ010000139.1:0-6649 GCA_035628535.1 Flavobacteriales bacterium
TACGAAACGCAGGTGGTAAGCAATGGTAACCCGTTTGCAGCGCCTACGCCCATCAGGTCAAACATACAGGGCGAGGGCGGATTGGGCATATGGAGCGGTTATGGTGTTTGGTATGATACCACGGTGGCGCAGTAAGCCATCGGGCTGATTAATAGCCGGTAAAATCAAGTTTTTTTTATTAATTTTGCAGTCCTTTAATGTGCTTCAATTACCGGGTCGGGGGAAGTTTCCTTTTTGGAAATCGTTCTTACGTTCTTAAAAATATTGGTCTCATAGTTCAACGGATAGAATAGAAGTTTCCTAAACTTTTGATCCAGGTTCGATTCCTGGTGAGACCACTTTTAGAAATATGTATTATGTATACATACTTAATCCAAAATAATTGGTTCTTATTACAAAGGTCAAACGGACGATTTTAAAGAACGTGTAAGGAGGCATAATAATAAATTGGAAAAATCCACAATTTGTTACACTCCATGGGTACCCAGCCATTATACCGATCTTATGAAAATGGGGCCATATAACTTTGAATTATATTTGAATTATAAGGCTAAAGTAATTAACGGCCTCGGAATCACATTTGAAGAATTCTTTTCTGGCGAAGGGTTTAACGGCAAGTAAGATATTGCTATTTTTCAACAATGGAAACAATGTGGCAACCCCAAACAAGCGCCCAGGACGCACCAATTGCAGCGCTAAAGAACTTTTGCTATCTCATAAAACTGCCTATTTCCCGATCCACAATCGAAAAAGAAGTTAAGGAGCATAAAAACTATCCGGCTATTTCATTTGAGGATATTGCGCAAATACTTCAAAAATGGGGCCTTTCGGTTGTGTTTACGACTGTTCCGCAAGACGTTTTGTCTGAAATACCTAAACCATCCATTTCATTCCAATACGATCAAAATGGCAAAAACAATTCAGGTAATTATATTATAATAACCGAAATGAATCAGCATGAAGTGAAGTATCTCCATGTAAGAAGAGGTTGGTTCACCGAGGATATCTCAATCTTTAATAATTATTGGTCAAAAATTGCTATGATTATTACCGAAATAGATAAAGAAAAATTTGGTGAAATAGATTTTAAAACGAAAGAACGGGAATATATAGCCAGGAAAAATGCCAATCCTGATTTGAAAATTGTGAGGACTGTTGATGACTTTCTAACGGATGAAGAATGTGATTATATTATAGATCTTTCAAATCAAAAATTTGAGCGTAGTAAACTGACGGGTGATACGTTAATTGAAGGTTTTGGAAGAACGAGTTATACGGCAAATCTGGTTTTTCCAACGGATAAGGTATTAAATAACATACGAAATCGTGCAGCAGAGTTATTAAAAATTCCTGAATCCCACTTTGAATATTTTCAGTGTGTTTCGTATGAAAAAGGACAGGAATACATGAACCATTTTGACACATTTGATGAAAAAACAGAAATGGGTCGAAAGGCCCTTGAAAATGGCGGGCAACGAAAATACACAATGTTAGCGTATTTAAATGATGATTTTTCGGGGGGAGAAACTCATTTTCCTAATCTTGACCATTTGGTGAAACCCAAAAAACGAAGGGTTGTCATTTTTAATAATCTTGATGAGAATGGAAATGTTCTAACTGCTTCCTGGCACGCGGGATTACCCGTTTCTTCAGGCAGGAAGTATGCAATTAATATGTGGGTAAGGGAAAAACCTATTGTTGACCGCTAGAACATTCCAATCCTGCGTAAAAAGTTCAATTGAATTATCCTCCTTGGGGAGAGATCAACTTTTTTAGAATATGGTTCGTAATAAAGCTTTTTATCAAATATCCTTGAGTAAACCATAAGTTTTCCACGGGTAATCGTTTCAACTAACTCAAAAATTGTGAATTTATCTTCCCAACGTGTAGTCCTAATTGAAAATTTATCAGATTAGGAAATCCATAAAAAAGTTCCTTCCGCAGCATGAGTGCTAATTTAATTGACTGAAAATCAGTTAATAATTAGTACCTCAAACGCATTTAAAACTTCTGTTTTATTTCCAATGCCAGATTGCTATATTTGGAACATATCAAAAACAAACGCTTCAAAAAAATCGCTTAAACATTGGGTAAATTAATAACAAATCAGGAAAAATGAAAACCCTGCACGACCATTTAAAAAATGACAAAATATGTCTTTCCTATCTAGGATCATTTGACGATGCCATTACCGATAAGCTCATAGGCATAAGTGAGTTTTATTTGGCCAACAGGTCTGAACTCGGCAAATTAAAAAACAAGGTTTCTTTCCTTATTGCCGAATGTTTCCAGAATATTGTTCGTCACGGGGAGACAAGGCGAAGTAACGGTTCAGATTTTTTCCAGGTCAATATTCTTGACGATAGAACGGTATTGGCTTCCTGTAACCGGGTTGCCGAGCAATTTGTTCCCGACATTGAAAAAAAGTTGATCCAGGTCAATTCATTGGATGCCGATGGCTTAAAAAGACTTTATAAAGAAATTATGTCCAATGAAAGTTTTTCAGATAAAGGCGGGGCCGGATTGGGACTCATTGAAATGGCGCGAAAATCAGGCCTGCCGCTGAAATATACGTTTAAAGATATTGGTGACGGATTCAAACGCTTCTTTTTAGCATTGGAGATTGTATCGAAAGAAGGTAGCGGAGAAAAAATCAAGATGAGCGATATTGAAAGTTTTTATACCATGCTTGCCAATGAAAAAATTTTGATGCTGTATAAGGGCGATCTTTCACGGGACATAATCATTCCATTGGTGGAAATGGTGCAAAATAATTTTCCGGATACAGGTAGCGTTTCAGGAAAAGAAAAGCGAAGCGTAATTACTCTCATTGAAAGTTTGCAGAATGTTTCAAAGCATGGAAAGAGCGTGAACGGTGTAAGAGAAGGTATTTTTACGTTTATGCGTTCAGGCGAATCATATAGAATAAACGTGGGCAACCCCATTGATGAGCATGAATATACCGGCCTTGATAACGCACTAAATTCACTAAAAGGAATGAATGCCGATGAACTGCAGGACCTTTACAAAAAAAGACTGCTGGAGCCCGATATTACCCCACATGGAAATTGCGGCCTGGGCCTGATTGAAATTGCCAGGAATTCGGCTGGAAGCTTTCAACATTCGTTTACGAAATCAACAGAAAACGAAATTTTTTATACCATTAACATTACCATATAGATCATGGAACCATTATTTATTGCTCAAACCAACGAAACACCTGAAGTTGCTTTAAACGCTGCCGATGGAAAATTTACGTTTGTGGGAAAATCATACCCTGAAAACGTAAATGAATTTTATACCAATGTGCTGGAATACCTGCGGTCGTATGCGTTGAACCCAAAAGAAAAGACCTCGCTTGAATTCAATTGGCTGTATTATAACACCGCTACGGCAAAAATGATCGTTAAAATAATTATGGAACTAAAAGGAGTAAAATCCAAGGGGAAATCTTTTGAAATAAAATGGTTTTGCAAATCAAATGATGATCTGATACAGGAAAAAGGAGAGGAGCTAAAAAGCCTTTTGGACGTTGATTTTTCCATTATTCATGTTTAACGGCATGAATTGCTTAAGGCCGTTCAAAAAACTCAAAGCGCCCTTTATCGGGTTATTGCTATTTATTTTACCGGTTGTTCACAGTTATGGTTCCGGAGTACAGGATTCCATTCAAAAAATTTTTGCGGGTAAAATAAGTGATTCCCTTAAAATAATCCGGTTGAGTGATTTGGCCCTCGGCTGTAAAGTGCATAGCGAGGTATCTGAGGTTATATTTTCAATGATGGCGTTTTCGGAAGAATTGTCTTCCAGGAGAGACCTCGCACTGTGTTTCCGCAAAATAAGCGTCATTTATATTGATAAGTTACGCTATTATGATAACGCCATTCAATATGCTTTCAAAGCCGTCCGGGCCTTTAAACAGGTGAATGACAAATTGGGCCTGGCAGCATCATACAATGTTTTAGCCAATAGTTACCAGGCCAAGGGCGAGATTACGCACGATACCATTTTTTTCAACCGCTGCATTGAGTATCACGAAAAGAATATTGCGCTGCGAAAAGAAATGAACGACACAGTTTGGCTTAATATTTCGTATATAAACGTTTCGTCTACCCATTTGTCACTGGGCCAATATGACAAGGCCATTGAATACCTCATGATGGCGAACAAATTCTTCATACGGTTAAGGCAGGATGAGCACGCCATAGGTATGATAAACGTTAACCTTGGATATGCTTACCTGGGAAAGGCCAGGTTAACAGGAAACGCCCAGTATTATACAAATGCGCTTAAATACTATAATTATATTTTTACCGATTATTTTAAGGGCAAAGTAAATACGAGTGATCCCACGTACATAGCCGCAGTGCAGCAAGTAGGAGAAATTTATTGTGAAACCGGAAAACCTGATGCGGGCCTGGAGTATTTGCACAGGGCCCACCGCTATTATGAACAAATCAACGACAAACCGAACATCAGTTCAACCGCACTTTTACTTGCAAAGATATATGCTGGCAAAAACGATCAAAAATCCAATGAATACCTATGGATTCATCTGGCATACAAGGATTCATTGTTAAATGAACAAAGCAGGATAAACGTGGAGCAAATGCAAGCCATTTATCAATCTTCTGAAAAAGAAAAAGAAATACAAGCCCTCCGGAAAGACAAAGAAAAACAGGCTGCCCTTACCGAGGCCGGTAATAAGCGAAAAAACATTATTATTATTTCCACAGTTATAGGATTGATACTGGTGCTGGTATTCCTGTTTTTCATTTTGAACCGGTTTAAAGTAACGCAACGGCAAAAACGCATAATTGAAATTCAAAAGGAAACAGTGGATGCCAGCCAGAAGAAAATAATTGATAGCATCAATTATGCGAAAAAAATTCAATACTCCATTCTCCCTTCAAAGGAAGAAATGAATACCCATTTTCCCAATCATTTTGTTTTTTTTCGGCCCAAGGACATTGTCAGTGGCGATTTTTATTGGTTCCATCACGAAGAAAATCTTTCCTTTTTTGCTGTGGTGGATTGTACAGGGCATGGCGTTCCGGGGGCTTTTATGACGATGATTGCACACTCAATTTTAATTGAAGTTGTTGTGGAGCAAAAAATAACTTCCCCCGAAAAAATACTGGGTAATTTGCATGGCCTTGTTTTCAAAAACCTTCAGCAGCAAAAAGGTGATGAATATTCGCAGGATGGCATGGATATTTCACTGGCTGTAATTGATCAGAAGAATAAGCTTCTCCATTTTGCCGGTGCACGAAACAACGCTTTTTTGGTAGAGAATGGCGAAGTCAGAATATTAAAGGCCTCGCAAAAATCAATTGGGGGTTTGTCCTTATTGGGGGAGATTGAGCCTGTGAGAGAATTTAAATCTGAAACAGTCCCGTTAAAAGAAGGGTCGCTGTTAATTATGTCAACCGATGGTTTTTTTGACCAGCTTGACCCGACTGATGAAAAATTCGGAACGGCCCGGTTTAAGGAAATGATTATGGCCATTAAAAGCACCGATCAGGGCTTTGTGTTAACCGAGCAAACTTACCTGAATTGGAAAGGGCACGCAGCGCAACTTGATGATGTACTATTGACTGGTATAAAACTTTGAAGTGAATTTGATTTATTCTTTTTTCTTTTCTTCATCTTCATCCTCATCAACCGGTTCCTGTTCCTTTGCTGTTTCTTTCGCTAACCTTTCATCCGATTTAAAACGGTCAATGGCAAGGTCCAGTTTGTTTTTAAATCCTGATACAACCATGTCTTTTCCTTTCATGAGCGCTTCATACCCGTCTTTAGCCACATCGGCCGGGTCGGCCATCTGGTCCTTGTCCTGTGCAATTTTTGATTTTTCCATGCCGGCCTTTCTGAAAAAATCAGTATCGGTTACGCCCGGCAGAAGCGCTGTAACCGTTACACCTTTGTCTTTTATTTCCTGCCGTACCGCTTCAGTAAACGATTGCACAAAGGCCTTTGTGCCATGGTAAACCGATTGCCACGGACCCGGGCTTTTACTGGCAATGGAAGAAACATTCAAAATTTTTCCCTGCCTGCGTTTTACCATGTCTCTTCCAAACAATTTGGTGAGAATAACAAGGCTGGATATATTCAGTTCAATAATTTTCAATTCCTGCGTAATGTTGGTGTCCATGAATTCACCATAAACCCCATGACCGGCATTGTTCACCAAAACATCCACTTCAATGCCTTCGTCTTTTACCTCTTCATACAATTCAAAAGCGTTCCTGCTGTCAAACAGGTCTTTTTTGATGGTATGCACATGAATGCTGTATGTTTCTTCCAGGGCATCGCACGTTTCTTCGAGGTGTTGCAGGTTACGGCCTACAATAACCAGGTTGTATTTGTCGCGCGCAAAAAGTTTGGCCAGTTCAAAACCAATACCTGATGTACCTCCGGTAATAAGCGCATAATGCTGTTTTTTATCCATAATACTTTTATTTATGCATTCATTTTCAAAAACGGTGCCGCTTATTTTCTTTTTTCAAACCTCACCGTATCATAAAGAAACACGGCAGATGTGAATGAACGATTCCCACGCATAGAAAAGGTTTCAATTTTGACAAAATTTAGGTTTGCCATTTTGGCAAGGAATTTAAAGCAAGGTGCACGGGTGAGCAATATAAAT
>DASPJQ010000140.1:0-3015 GCA_035628535.1 Flavobacteriales bacterium
GACTCATTATAGCGCAAAACCGTCTTATTCCCTCCGAAATCAACAGGCTCATTGCTGCCGCAACCCGCTATAAATAAGAGACTAAAAGCAACCGTAAAGCATCTTCTCATAAATCTACTGTTCATTGTATAAAGTTGGCAATAACGGCAAAGGCTTTTGCGGCCGTACAAACGAATTGTTTTAACAAGATTATGAACATATTCCCCTTAATGCCAAAAGAAAATTACATTTTACCGGGCAATTATACGGCATTATGCTGACTGGCCTGAGCCACGTCAGTATAAAATGCTATTTTTGCCACGTGAATCAATTCAAAAAGGTCAGTTTTCATACGTTGGGTTGTAAGCTCAATTTTTCAGAAACCTCAACCATAAGCCGCATGTTTGAAAATGCAGGATATGCTAAGGTTGATTTTAGCGACACGCCTGACGTTTATGTTATCAATACCTGCTCGGTCACACAAAATGCCGACAAAGAATGCAGGCTATTGGTGAAACGCGCCATGAAAACAAATCCGAACGCTTTTGTTGCCGTCATAGGTTGTTACGCCCAGTTAAAACCCACCGAGATTGCCGAAATTCCGGGTGTGGACCTGGTGCTTGGGGCCAACGAGAAATTCAACTTGCTTGAATACATTGATGAAAGGGGTAAAAAAGGAAAAACCCAAATTGAAAATGAAGAAATAAAAACAACCCGCGAATTCGTTCCTTCATTTTCATTTGGCGAACGTACGCGCACGTTTTTAAAAGTGCAGGACGGTTGCGATTATTTTTGCGCCTTTTGCACCATTCCGCTGGCACGCGGGTTCAGCCGCAGCAACAACATAGCAAAAACCATTGCCCACGCAAAACAGGTAATAGACACCGGTGTAAATGAAATTGTGCTCACAGGGGTCAATATTGGTGATTTCGGGAAGCATCACAACGAAAATTTTTTACAGCTTATACAGGAACTGGAAATGCTTGACGGGAAGCACCGTTACCGCATTTCGTCTATTGAACCGAATTTGCTCACCGATGAAATCATTGAATTTGTTGCGCACTCCAAAAAATTTGTACCGCACTTTCATGTGCCTTTGCAATCGGGAAGCGATAAAATACTGCACCTTATGCGCAGGCGTTACAATGCCGGTTTATACGCATCGCGCGTAAATAAAATAAAACAGCTTATGCCTGATGCCTGTATTGGGGTTGATGTAATCACCGGTTTTCCTTCCGAGTCGGAAAGCGACTTTATGGAAACGTACCATTTTATTCAGGAGTTACCGGTGAGTTATTTGCATGTGTTTACATATTCAGAACGGGCCAATACAACCGCCATACGTATAAACGAGGTGGTTCCTATGCAGGAAAGGCAAAGACGTACCAAAATGCTCAACATTCTTTCCGAAAAAAAACGCAGAGCCTTTTATGAGACTCAAAATGGAAAATGCAAAACCGTTTTGTTTGAATCAGAAGAGGACAACGGTAAAATAAGCGGCTTTACCGAAAACTACGTTAAAGTAATTCATACATATGACGCCTCCCTTGCAAATACGTTCAGGAAAGTCCATTTGACCGGGATAAGCACCGGAGGTCATATGTTTGCCGGGCCGGTCGAAATTTTGTATCCAACTAATCAGCACTGATGTATCCTACCCTGTATCATTTTTTTTATGATTGGTTTGGCGTTAAGGTCCAATTTTTACGCGCCATAAACAGCTTTGGTTTTTTTGTGGCAGTTGCCTTCCTTACGGGCGCCTGGTTATTTAGCAAAGAAATTAAACGCAAATACCGTGAAGGTAAAATTCCGGCTAAAAAAGTTAAACAGGTAATTGGGAAACCCGCCAGCCTTTATGAATTAGGGCTTAATGCATTTTTCGGATTTCTGATCGGGTTTAAAATAGTATATGCCGTTTTTCATACCGAAGTATTCAATGATTTCCCTAAGTTTTTGGCATCTTCTATTGGAAGTTGGGCAGGAGCATTGGTTGGCGCAGCGGGAATGGCCTATTGGAAATATTATGAAAAGAAAAAGGAAGAAAAGAAACCTCCAGTAGAGATTGAAGTGGATTTTTTACCACATCAGCACGTAGGTCCGCTGTTGTTGATTGCTGCCGTGTTCGGCATAATTGGCGCGAAATTGTTTGCGTATCTTGAAGACCCTGGCGATATAGTGGAATTTTTATCGGATCCTTTCAGCGGCCTGACCATGTACGGTGGACTAATTTGCGCCCTCATTGCCGGCTATTTTTATTTCAGGAAACATAAGTTACCCGCTTTGCATTTCCTTGATGCGGTTACACCAACCCTCATACTTGCTTATGGTATTGGCCGCATAGGCTGTCATGTTGCAGGCGATGGCGATTGGGGTATTGTGAATTTAAACCCCAACCCAGGTTTGCCTGACTGGTTATGGGCCTATGATTATCCCAATAATGTAAACCGTGAGGGTGTACCCCTGGCCGAATGTATATACGATGATAAATTTTGTACGCATTTGCCCCAGCCCGTTTACCCAACCAGCGTGTATGAAACGTTAATGTGTTTTGGGATTTTTGGTATTTTAATGGTTATCCGGAAACGCCTTGCCGACCCGGGTGCTTTATTTTTTATTTACCTGGTATTTAACGGCATTGAACGTTTCCTGATTGAGCAGATTCGCGTAAACGAAACATACACTATTGCCGGCATGCAAATTACCCAGGCCGAAATTATTGCCCTTTCATTTATATTAGTGGGCATTGCCGGTACAATTTACTTTATGCGTAAATACAGGCAAACAGTTATTAGAGAATAGTTAATCTTAAATAGGCAGGCGTTGTAAAAGCGAAGCCTTTAAATACATACAAGAAACGTTTATTGGAAATGTTATTCATAATCGGGCACCTTTATTCCCATTATTGTTTATACATTAACTACTCCCCCTGTTCAGTCAATTCCAAAAAATACCTGAACGAATACTTATTGTAAGGCAAATCAATGGCTGATTGTACCACATTTTTTTCCAGTTTGGTCAGGTGCCAGCTTAGCGAAA
>DASPJQ010000141.1:0-1727 GCA_035628535.1 Flavobacteriales bacterium
ATGATATAAGGAAAACCGCTTTTAACCGTTAACCAGTTTTGTACATATTCACCCGTCACATATGAACCATGAATCACTGGCGGCATGCTATCGCCACTCACCGGGAAAGTCCTGTATTTTTTTTCGCGCGATAAAAACGGTAGTTGGAATGTTGGCAATACTTTAATAAAGTCCGGATCGGCAAACCCTGCTGTATAACCTGCCTTGGCGCTTTCAGGAACCAGTTCAATGTTCTCCTGGTCGCTATTATCAACCGTAGTGGCCAATACCCGCAATTTGTTACCGGTTAAATCAATGTCATACCCGCTTTCAATTTCTTTTAATTGCAGATCGGCAATTTTTGAAAGATCGGTTTTTACAATTTTATCGAGACTGATGTTATAATACGTGGCAATTTTAATCAGGGTTGAAAGGCTGGGCTCAGCCGTTTCGTTTTCATAACCGCTGTAGGTTGACCGGGGTAATTCCAGGGCCTGTGAAACTTCTTCCTGTGAAGCTTTTTTCCTGGATCTCAATAGTTTAATGTTACTGGCAAAATACATAACGTGACGGTTTTTAGATCATTTAATGATTAAATTACCGTCAAATGTAAGGAATTGTTTTGAACCGGCAATGGATTTTTTAAGAAAAGTACAAAGAACAAAGTACAAGGATGTGAGATGAGGAACTGCAAAAAGCATTTTTTTATTTAATGCCAAACCAATCAGCCAGGCCTGATCTTGCCTGCCAGCAAAATTGCCGAAACCCTCATCTCTTGTACTTTGTACTTTATACTTATACTTTGTACTTTGTACTTTGTACTCTATAACCATACACTTTGTCCCCATTACCGTATTTTTAAGTAATTTGCGTGCCGAACCAAGCAGCGAATCCTCTAAAAATGATCAAGGGACAGAAAGTAGTTGTAATCATGCCTGCCTATAACGCAGCCGAAACCCTGGAACAAACCTGGAATGAAATACCGTTTGACATTGTTGACGAGGTGATTTTGACCGATGACCGCAGCCGTGACAACACGGCCGAAGTAGCGCGTAAACTGGGCGTACACCATGTAATAGTACATGAAAAAAACCGCGGTTATGGCGGCAACCAAAAAACATGTTATAACAAGGCGTTGGAAATTGGTGCCGACATTATTATTATGCTTCACCCCGATTACCAATATACGCCCAAATTGATTGCACCAATGTCGCACTTGCTGGCCAATGATGTGTACCCCGTTGTAATTGGTTCGCGTATTCTTGGCCGGGGGGCGCGCAAAGGCGGAATGCCCCTGTGGAAATACATAGCCAACCGTTGGCTTACCCTGACACAAAATATTTTAATGCACCAGAAATTATCAGAGTATCACACCGGATACCGTGCCTATAAAAAAGAAGTTTTGCTGCGTATTGACTATAATGCCAATGACGAGGACTTTGTTTTTGACAATGAATTCCTGGCACAGATTTGTTATGCCGGATACGAAATTGCCGAAATCACTTGTCCTACCAAATACTTTGAAGAAGCCTCAAGCATTAATTTCAGCCGGAGCACAAAGTATGGATTTGGTGTTTTGAGGGTTTCGCATTTGTATTTTCTCAATAAAATTGGCTTGTTAAAAAGTGATTTGTTTAAACGTGTCAAACCAAACTGACCAGGTTGATTAAAAGACTTTCAGACCGCTTTTATTATTTTGTGCTCGTTGCAATGTTTTTGTTTACGTGCGGGGCGTTAATCTATATTTA
>DASPJQ010000142.1:0-1062 GCA_035628535.1 Flavobacteriales bacterium
GACGAGGAATTACACGGTGTAACGCCCTTGAGCGGTTTGTACCAGAACTGGTTTTTGGATTACGCCAGTTATGTAATTCTTGAACGCGCGGTACCGGCAATTTATGACGGTTTAAAACCCGTACAACGCAGGATCCTGCACAGCATGCGCGAGCTCGAAGACGGACGCTACAACAAGGTGGCCAACGTAATTGGCAACACCATGAAATACCACCCGCACGGTGACGCCAGCATTGGCGATGCCATGGTGCAGATAGGCCAGAAAGATTTGCTCATTGACACCCAAGGTAACTGGGGAAATATTTATACAGGCGACAGCGCTGCAGCGCCCCGTTACATTGAGGCCCGCTTGTCAAAATTCGCCCTGGAAGTTGTGTTCAATCCCAAAACAACCAATTGGCAGGCTTCGTATGACGGGCGCAACAAAGAACCGATTAACCTTCCCATAAAATTCCCTTTACTGCTTGCACAGGGCGCTGACGGTATTGCCGTTGGGTTGGCCACAAAAATTTTACCGCACAACTTTAACGAGCTCATTGACGGAAGCATTGATATACTGAAAGGAAAACGCGTAAGCATTTTACCCGATTTCCCAACGGGCGGTTATGCTGATTTTACCGAGTACAAGGACGGGCAACGTGGCGGAAAAGTAAAAGTGCGCGCCAAAATTCGTCAGGACGGAAAAAACACGCTTATCATTGAAGATGTCCCGTTCGGTACAACCACTTCGTCATTGATTGAAAGCATCATTAAAGCCATTGACAAAGGCAAAATAAAGATCAAAAAAATTGAGGACAACACGGCCGATAAAGTTGAGATCTTATTGCATTTGCACCCCGAGACCAGTGCCGACAAAACCATTGACGCCTTGTTTGCCTTTACCGATTGCGAAGTAAGCATAAGCCCGAACACCTGCGTAATTGAGAATGATAAACCGCGTTTTGTAGGTGTAAGCGAACTGCTGAAAATATCAACCAACAACACGGTTGAACTGTTAAAGCAGGAATTGCAGATCAAATTAAACGAACTCGAAGAACAATGGCATTTCAGCTCATTGGAGCGC
>DASPJQ010000143.1:0-1159 GCA_035628535.1 Flavobacteriales bacterium
GTGGCCCACAAACCAACCTATCAGTTATGGTCTAGCCAACAATGGAAATATACAGGTAAGCGCTTGGCATTGTTTATTTGTGGTCAGGTTTTTATCCGCCGTGATGGTGAACGCTTTTGCTCCTGTTTGGATTTGGATTCAGAAAAGTATTTGCCAAAATTTCAGTGTTTCTATACACGACGTATAATGGATAATATAGTTTGGTCGACGACGACAAAAAAATTATGAATGCATCCGTTCATCCGCCAGTAGATCGAGTGTACAGTGCATAAATCGGGAATAGAAAACAACAAGAGAATTGTCAACAATGAGGTTGACCTCCATTCCACTAAATGCTTTCTACGTATGACTAAAAGACTAGAAATGCTATTTTTTAATTTTGTAACAACAGATTTGAAACATCTGATAAGCAAAAGTTATTGTTACATCATATGTTATGTAGAATTTGTTTGTCGAATGATTATAATGAACATTGTTATGCGCTGTTTTTTCCATAGAAAATTAGCATTGCGACATGCGTATCTTCCACTTTTTGTTACAAAAAGTAAATGACAAGAAGACTTTTGGCTCTTAACCACAATTTTCCAGCCAAACATGATGATGACATGTGAAAACTTAGGGGGGGGAGGCAATGTGGTGGGGAACCAGCGTGACCACAAAAAGTAAATCGCTAAGTATACATACAATTTTGAAATAGAATGCTGGTAGCGTCCCCAAAATAAATGAGCTCGAACGTTTCCTGAAATAAAAACATTCAAATTTGGTATTCCAACAGTGGAACACTACTTTTGACAATCATGTTTCGTAGTACTCTCCCAAGCATTCGTAGCACAAAACAGCAATTTTTCGCTTTCATCACAGCGGTATTATAACCAACAACGCCACGAACCACACCACCAACGCCACCAGGCTCCGTCCGAGGTCCAGCGGTTCCGTCTCGTCACGACAGGGTATCTCCTTGTCCCGTTGACTCAAGGTGTTGGCGACAAAGGCACTGATCAACACTTCGTTGTTATGAGTCCATGGAGTCTGGAAAAATAATGATGATCCAAATGGCACGACGATACACCCCAACAGTAGTGCCCACCACGTCAAATTGTTGACCAATTCCATGCCCCGTCGACCAAACACGGTCAGGGCCATGCGGCCACCATCGGTC
>DASPJQ010000144.1:0-3106 GCA_035628535.1 Flavobacteriales bacterium
TTTTTTGCTGTTGGCGATTGCACCGGGCACGGTGTACCGGGCGGATTCATGAGCATGCTCGGCCATAGTTTCCTCAATGAAGTGGTAAATGAAAAACGCATAAGGGAACCTGCCGAAGTGCTGAACCGTTTGCGTGAAAAAGTAATTACCGCATTGCGGCAAAAAGGCATTGCCGGTGAAAATAAAGACGGCATGGACATTACTTTTTTGGTTGTTGACACGGTCCGGAACAAACTGGAATATGCTGCAGCCAACAACTCATTTTACGTGGTGCGCAAAGGTATTGCCACCGAATATAAAGCCGACAAACAACCTATAGGCTATTACAGCAATAACATGCGGCCGTTTACGCAGCACAGCATTGATCTCAATAAAGGCGATTGCGTATATTTATTTACCGATGGGTTTCCTGACCAGTTTGGAGGCACAAAAGGAAAGAAATTCAAATACAGCAGCCTTCAAAAACTTTTTGAGCAACACACGTCTTTACCCATGACCCGGCAACGCGAAGTGTTGGTGAAAACACTTGAAGAGTGGCGGGGAAATTACGAGCAAACCGATGATATTTGTGTGGCAGGCATTCGCATTTAAGCGCCATTGTTGCAAAATAACTGATTTTGATTTTTTGGCTAAAAGCATTTTTGCCACAGTAAAAAAACACAAAAAAATCATTCTTAAATTGAGAAAATGACTGCAACTATTGTATAGAAAATGGTTAAATTTCAGACGCTCTGTTAAAATATCTGCAAGAGAAACTACTTTAAAACCATTTAGTGATACATTAATCTAAAATTTCATCAAATTCAGATTTTCGTGCCTTATAATTGTGTTATATTTAAACATGATCAAGCGGACCACTATCAACGACCTTGCAAAGGCATTAGAACTCTCGCCCACACTGATCTCAATGGTTCTGAACGGCAAGGGTGACAAAAACAAAATCAGCAAACAAACCCAAAAGCGTGTTTTTGATATCGCACGCAAAATGAATTATACGCCCAACCAAAATGCACGGGCTTTGCGTACCGGAAAAACAAATGTAATTGGTTTAATTGTCCCTGATATTTCCAATCCTTTTTATTCGCGCATTTCACGTGACCTTGAAGATTTGCTGGGTACAAGCGGTTACCGTTTGATTTTAGGCAGTACCGATGAAGATCCTGAAAAAGAAAAAAAACTTATAAAACTTTTTTTGGACCAGAATGTTGACGGAATCATTTCAGCCAGTACGCTTACCAATGACAAAGCGTATCTTGAAGTAATGGGTGCTGGCAAAGTGGTTATTTTATTTGACCGTGTTTTTCCAAAATCAACCATTTCATCCGTGTCGGTTCAAAATTCACAAGGCGCATATATAGCAGTTGAAAACCTGGCAAAAAAAGGCAAAAAAAACATCGGTTATCTTACATTGACCCCACAACACATTAGTCCGCTTGCTGACCGCAAAACCGGATTTACCGAGGCCATGAAAAAAATGAAATTAAAATTTTCACCATCCAGTATTTGCGAAATACGCTTTGATGAGGTTGACGGTGGGTTTGAAAAGAATTTCAGTGCGTGGATTAAAAAGAACCCGCAGCTTGACGCCATTGTAGTTGCCAATAACAGCCTGGCGGTTCAGGTGCTTAAATATTACAAAGACCAACCTAAAGCAAAACGCCCGTCCATTGTTTCATTTGACGACCATGTGGCATTTGAAGTAACCTCGCCATCCATTACCGCCATTACCCAGCCGGTTGATGAAATTGCAACCAAAACCGTGCAGGTTTTACTTGAAACACTGGAAGACAAAACCATCAAACCAAAACACATTGTGTTGCCGGTTGGTTTGGAATTGCGCGAATCACATAAATAGACCGGGTTTTTTTTCCAGGCAATGGTCAGGTAAAAAATGATACAGTGCCCATTTTTGGGGTACGCCCGTGCATGGCTTCCGATTTTACTTTGTATAAGTCCTGTTTTTTTAATCAATTTATTGTACTTTCAATGCATGAATTCAATTACAGTATGCAAAAGCGTAACGGCAATTTTATTCGTCAGCACGTTCTTTGCTTCATGCGCTTTATTTCACAAACCAATGCCGGGTCGAGCAGTTAACCTTAGCCGGAAAAGTGAAATACTGGAAGCAATGCAGTTTTTTTCAAAAAGCCGGGCGTTCCCGCTTGTTGATGTTGCGCCCGATGCCCATGCAAAGGCATTTGAATTTTACAGCGAAAATTTTCGTCCTGCATATTCCAGGGCCGGGGGAATTTGGGAAAGCATAGGTCCCAATAATGTTGGCGGGCGTACCCTTTGTGCAGCCATTGATCCGAATGACACCAGCATTGTTTGGTTGGGTTCGGCCAGTGGCGGACTTTGGAAATCCACTACCGGAGGAATAGGAGCAAATGCATGGACGTACGTTGAAACAGGTTACCCGGTTTTAGGGGTGAGCAGCATTGCCATTGATCCCACCAATTCCAACATTATGTATATAGGTACGGGCGAAACCTACAATTACGGCACATCGTTTAACGGCATTGCCGTTCGAACCACCAGGGGCAGCCATGGTATCGGAATCCTTAAGTCTGCCGATGGAGGGTTGACATGGACGCATTCACTCAACTGGAGCTACCAGGCGCAACGTGGAATCTGGGAAATACTCATTAACCCGTTAAATCCAAACGTGCTTTATGCCGCAACTACCGAAGGTATATATAAGTCCAATGATGCCGGTGCAACCTGGACAAATGTTTATCCGGTATTAATGGTTATGGATATAGAAATGGACCATGCGGACACCAACATTCTTTATGCCGGTATTGGCAATTTCGGTACAACGGGCAGCGGCTTGTATAAAACCACCAACAGTGGAACCACGTGGACGCAGCTTACAACCGGTTTACCGGCATCAAACACCGGCCGCATTGCTGTTTCGGCATATGCTGCAAACAATAAAATATTGATAGCAGCTTTCAGCGACATTTATTCAACACTCGGAATTTACAAGTCGGTTGATGAAGGCTTAACCTGGGCGGTACTTGATACAACAACTGAAATTCACGATTACCAGGGTTGGTATTGTACAGGTTTATTAATTCACCCGACAGACCACAACCGTGCCCTT
>DASPJQ010000145.1:0-1560 GCA_035628535.1 Flavobacteriales bacterium
TTGGGCCAATAAAAATTGAATGGAATCATTTTTTGGAAAAAGCTTGACTGCGCGGTTCATAAAAATTGTTGCCGAATCAATATTTCCGACCGCTGTTTGATAACCAAACTGGATGTAATACCAGGTAACATCCTCTTCACATTTACCCTTGGTTTGGTTCAGAATTTTGCCCACGTTTTCGGTATTCCCATCAATTAAAAACGATTCCGCCACCGCCAATACTTCCTGGCAGGTACGCTGCGCTATTAGTGCAGGCTGTAAAAGAAGCAAAAAGACAAGGAGTTTTAATTTATTCACAATTGAAAATTAGTGGTTTTATTTATTTATTTAGCGGTGCAGTAAAATAAACATGAGCAATTTTAATAACAAAGATCAAGCCATAACGCCTAAAATGGCCTTTATTTGCTCAATGTTGTATGTGGTAGCTGCTGACGGAGAAGTTGATGCGCAGGAAATTGGCAATCTTTTACGTGTAGTTGGGGCCAGTAATGTGGATGGAAACTTAGTTGTTGGCGGTGAAAACCCTGAACTTTTTAAAACATGTTTTACTTTTGTTAAAAAACATTCTTCAGACGAATTTATTGACCTTGTAACTACACAAAATATTTTAAGCCATAAACAAAAAATGTTCATTCTTGCCAACATGCTCGATTCAATTTTAAGTGACAGAGAACTGAAACAGCACGAAAGGCAACTGGTAACCGTATTCCAGGAAAAATTCGGAATCAGCAACCAGGAATTTAAACCGGTTTACGAAGTCATTCTTTTTAAAAACAATAAAACCTTATTTTAAACAACCACTCCATGAAAAAGTCATTTATTATCCCGCTTGTCGTATTCATTTTATTGTCAGGAGGATTATTTTATGTTTTCACTACCTTTCAAATCAATCTTTTTGAAGGCAAGGTTGAACGGTTTGATCATTTCACGCAGAAAAAAGAATATTCTGATGACGCCTACAGCCTTGGTGACGTAATTTATAACGGTGATAAAATTGATGCCAGGGGATGGGCGCTTGTATGTGGAATTATACTTGGAATACCGTTATTATTTGCATTACTGGTTCGTTTCCGCATCAAGCGCAAAGAACGCAGAAAATCTGCGGCTATCATTCAAACAACACATGAAACTCAAGCCTGAATTTTATGCGCATAAAAATACCCGTAAACTTGCCCGGCAATTGCTGGGCAAATTTTTATGCACCCGTATTAGTGGAATTTATTCGGCCGGTATAATTACAGAAACCGAGGCTTATGAGGGTATTCATGATAAAGCAAGCCATGCCTACGGTAAACGGTATACCAATCGCACCAAAACCATGTACGAAAAAGGTGGCATAGCCTATATTTACCTATGTTATGGGTTACATACCATGTTTAATATTGTTACACATGAAAAACACGAACCCCATGCTATTTTGGTTCGCGGTATAAAGCCGGCCGATGGCATTGAACATATGGAAAAACGCAGAAAGATGCCGGCAACACAAAAAGGGTTCAGCAGCGGACCCGGTACAGTTTGCAAGGCCCTGGGAATCCAAATGAAACATAACGGGATTGA
>DASPJQ010000146.1:0-33948 GCA_035628535.1 Flavobacteriales bacterium
CATTGAACTAAAATTTAAAAAAGAACATTCAACCTATGAATGCGGAAACGATGTCCTGAACGATGAAAGCATGGCCAGCATTGATGCGCCCAAAGAAGAAGAATGGGATGAAGGCGATTGGGGCTCATTCTACAGCGGGTATTGGAACGAAGGCTATGAATACGAAGATTATTATTATGAGGGATACGATTATTCACAACGCGAAAATCCGTGCAACGTAAGTTATTACTCAGGAAAAGGCGCTTCGCAAAATGTACTGGCCAGCGATTTAGGGATTATTGCCAAGGCCGGAACCGACCGGCAATTGCATGTTGTTGTGAGTGACATTAAAAACACCAATCCCATGGGAGGTGTTCAGCTTGAGTATTACGATTTCCAACAGCAAAAAATCGGGACCGCTACAACTGATGGCGAAGGTATGGCCGTGACCAAACTTAAAACCAAGCCATTTATTGTTATTGCAAAAAAAGGAAAGCAGCGCGGTTATTTGACCTTGCGTGACGGTGAAGCGTTAAGCGTGAGTAAATTTGATGTTTCAGGCGCCACAACCGTTAAAGGTGTAAAAGGCTTCCCGTATACCGAGCGCGGTGTGTACCGCCCGGGCGACAGCATTTACCTTTCATTTATGCTGGAGGATAAAGAAAAAGTGCTTCCGCTGAATCATCCTGTTGTCATGGAAATGCGCAACCCCAGCGGTGTGGTGGTGCAAAAAATTGTGCGCAGTAAAAATGTAAACGGCTTGTATGATTTCAGAACCGCTACTTTGCCTGATGATCCTACCGGTTATTGGTCAACCAGGTTCCTGGTGGGCAACCGCGAGTTTTATCAGAACATACGTGTTGAAACCATCAAGCCAAACCGCCTGAAGCTGTATCTTGATTTTGGCGGAAAAGATAAATTGTCGGCATTGGATGAAGTTACAACCGGTAAGGTTTCAGCCAAATGGCTGCACGGTGCACCAGCGCGCAACATGAATACGATGGTTGAAATGACCCTCAACGGTGGATATACGCAATTTGACAATTATAAAGATTATGTTTTTGACAATCCTACACGCAGTTTCACATCGCAGCAAATGGTTTTGTTTGATGGCCAACTTGACGATAACGGTGAAGCCACCTTTGATGTAAAAATCAATGCAGGGCAAAATGCACCCGGTATGTTAAAAGCGTTTTTTACTACGCGGGTTTTTGAAAAAGGAGGCGATTTCAGCATTGACCAAAGTTCACTGGCATACAGCCCATACACACATTATGTGGGTATAAAAGTTCCCGAAGGCGAAGGATGGAACAATACGTTGGTGACCGACAAAGACCATGTACTGAATTTTGCAACAGTTGACGCCAATGGAAAACCCGCATCACGCAAACTGGACGTGAAAATTTATAAAGTGGAAAATCACTGGTGGTGGGACTCCTATAACAACAACGACATGATGGCTTTCATTACCAACAACGGCATTGTGCCGCACCAGCAGGGAACGGTAACTACATCCAATGGAAAAGGAATATTTAAATTCCGTGTAAACAAACCTACCTGGGGTAGCTTCCTGATTCTTGTTCGCGATGTGGAAAGCAACCACATGACCGGTAGCCAGGTGTATGTTGACTGGCCGAACGGCAGCCGCGATACCGAAGCCAGCAAGGAAAACGCCACCATGCTTACTTTTTCAACCGACAAAAAAACATACCAGGTTGGCGAAGAAGTAACAGTAACCATTCCCTCACCTGCCGAAGGCCGCGCGTTGCTTTCGGTTGAAAGCGGAACCCGCGTTATTGAAAAATCATGGGTAGAAACCAAAAAAGGCGAAACGAAATATACATTCAAAACAACTGAAGAAATGTCGCCAACTGCGTATGTAAACATTACGTTAGTACAGCCGCATGCCCAGGTAAAAAATGATTTACCAATACGCCTGTATGGAATTGTTCCGATAAACGTGGAGAATAAGGACTCGCATTTAACACCTGTTATTGCATGCCCGAAAGAATTCAAGCCTGAGTCAACACCTACCATTAATGTAAGTGAAAAGGACGGCAAAGCCATGACATACACCCTGGCCATTGTGGACGAAGGCTTACTTGACCTCACAAACTTTAAAACACCTGATCCGTGGAACAATTTTTATTCGCGCGATGCCCTTGGCGTCAAAACCTGGGACGTTTACGATAACGTGCTGGGATCATACGCAATTAAAATGGATGAGTTGCTTGCCATTGGTGGTGATGCTGAATCGGATAAAGACGGAGAAAGTGAGTCAAAAGCCAACCGCTTTAAACCCATGGTGTATTTTGCAGGCCCGTTTGCCCTTGAAGCGGGCGGAAAAGCCGCACACAAAGTTAAGATACCAAATTATGTAGGCAGTGTGCGCGTTATGGTTGTTGCAGGCGAAAACCGATCCTATGGTTGTGCCGAAAAAACCGTACCAGTTCGCGCACCGCTTATGGTGCTGGCCACTTTACCGCGCGTGCTGGGACCAGGCGAAGAAGTTGAATTGCCGGTAAACGTTTTTGCCATGGAAAAACACGTGAAAAACGTGAACATTGAGGTAAAAAGCAATGACATGTTTACGTTTAAAAATGGCAAAACAAAATCATTGAATTTTGCCAAACCTGGTGATGAAGTGGTGAATTTTCCAGCGATAGTGGCCAACAGGTTAGGAGTGGGCAAAGTAACCGTAATTGTTAAAAGCGGGAAAGAGACGGCAAAACACGAAATTGAAATACAGGTGCGCTCAAGCAATCCGAAAATTATGGATGCTTATGAAACGGTATTGGATCCGGGCAAACAATGGAACACGTCACTGGCATTTAACGGCCTCAAAGGTTCAAATTTTGCCAGCATTGAGGTGTCAACCATTCCACCGGTAAACCTGGGTGAACGGTTAAAATACCTGATTGAATACCCTCACGGTTGCATTGAACAAACAACCAGCGCTGCATTTCCGCAGCTATACCTGAGTAAAATCATGGACCTTGATGCTAATTTTAAAAAGGAAATTAAAAAGAACATACAAGCCACCATTAAACGCATTGGCTTGTTCCAGACAAGCAACGGTGGTTTTGCCTACTGGCCGGGTCAAACTGATGCCAACGGGTGGGGAACAACGTATGCCACCCACTTCTTGTTGGAAGCAGAAGCTGCAGGATACAAGGTATCATCAAGCGTAAAAAACAGTGCGCTTGATTACCTTAAAAACAAAGCCCGTTATTTCAGACTGCCTTCACCCAATGTGAATACAAATACGGCATACAGTTATGATTATGGCGCCTACTATTCGACCGATACGTATGACCAGGCTTACCGTTTGTTTGTGCTGGCCCTGGCCAAGCAAGCTGACTTAGGTGCCATGAACCGCCTGCGGGAATACGCCAAAATAAGCGTGGAAGAAAAATGGCGTTTGGCTGCTGCTTACCAATTGGCCGGACAAGCCAACGTTGCCAAAGAAATTACAAGCGGCTTAAGTACAAAAATTCCACCTTATGCAAATCCGGGATATACATTTGGAAGCGATGTACGCGACCGCGCCATGATTTTGGAAACCATGGTGCTTATGAAAAATAAAATAGCGGCTGCACAGCTAGCGCGCGAATTGAGCAGGGAATTGAATGCCGACAACTGGATGAGTACACAAACCACAGCTTATTGCTTATTGGCCATGAGTAAATTTGCCGGTATTGCAGGCTCCTCGCGCGAAATTAATTTTAACTATACGCTTAACGGAAAATTGGTAAACAAAAATGTACGCAACGTTATGTACCAGGAAAAAATTGACGGAAATAAATTGGCCGCCAACAGTAAAGTGTCAGTTAAAAATGCCGGCAAAGGATTGCTGTACGTGCGTGTTGTTGTTGAAAAAGTACCAATGGCGGGCGATAGCATAACAGCCGTTAACAACAACATAAAACTTGGCATCAGTTACACCGACATGGATGGCCAACCCATCAAGGTTGAGGAAATTGAACAGGGCACCGATTTTATTGCAGAAGTCAGCATTAACAATCCGGGTTCACGCGGGTATTTGACCGAAATGGCATTGAACCAGATTTTCCCAAGCGGGTGGGAGATACACAACACGCGCATGGATAATTTTGATGCGGCTTTGCAAACCGATATAGTAACGTACCAGGATTACCGCGATGACCGTGTATACAGCTATTACAACATTGGCGAAAGTTCGAACAAAACCATACGCATACGGTTGAATGCCGCTTATGTTGGAAAGTACTACTTACCTACTGCCACAACCGAAGCCATGTATGACAACAGTATTTACGCCAGGGTTCCCGGACGTTGGGTAAATGTTATTCCGGCCAGCAAAAAAGGCGACCTGGCACAGAAATAGGTTTCTTGCACGCATTGGAAAAGCCGCTGAACTGCCCGCCTCTTGTGTCAGCATAGTTTGGGCGATTGAAGGTCCTCCCTGGAGGGGGAAGACCTTCAATCAGCGGCTTTTTTTATGCTTTTTTGGCAATTAATTGACCGGGTAAAGCGCTTAATAAATAACGCCTCCCTAACCTGTACAACCCCGTAATTTAGTTCAACCATACATTGAAAAAGGCGATGTTTGTGCCTAAAGTGGATGAACGAAATGAAAAAAAATTTCCGCATATTGATTTTTCTTTTATTGCCGGGATCGGGTGTTGCAGCCTGGTATTTTTATGTAGGCTATAAGCAACATAATGACCTGCATTATGCAACGCGCAACAATTATCCGGTACAGGGCATTGACATTTCACACCACCAGGGCCGTATTGACTGGGTCGAACTGGAAAAGGAAAAATTTCATTTTGTGTTCATGAAGGCTACCGAGGGCAACAGTTTTACCGATCCGCAATTTGCGAATTACCTGTGGAAGGCGAAAAGCACCGGTCACGAAGTGGGCGCTTACCATTTTTTTAATTTTTGCAGGAGTGGTGAAACCCAGGCCAGGCATTTTATTGCCACAGTTTCGCGCAGGCACAATATATTGCCTATACTGGACCTTGAGTTTGATATGCGCAATGAATGCGGAAAAAAGCAAAAAGAGGTGGTAAGGGAAATAAACGTTTTTATAAAGAAAATCAAAAAACATTATGGCCGTACACCTGTTTTATATATGCCGGTGGCATTCTATAAACGTTATGCTGCCGGGAATTTTAAGGATTGCGCGTTGTGGGTACGCAATGTGCATGGCGGCCCGAAGTTACCGGGAAAGAGGGGCTGGCAGTTTTGGCAGTATGCCGACAGGGGGAAAGTAAAAGGAATTGACGGTTATGTTGACCTGGACGCATTCAATGGGAATGAAAAAGAATTTAAAAATTATATGCACTGATGGCAATGCGCAATACCATATGGTTAAGTTTTGTTGTAATGCTGTTCCTGCAATCGTGTTTTTTATTCAGGCGTACGACCGCATACGACAAGCAAAACAACATGGCCGTGCAGGGCATTGACATTTCGCACCACCAGGGAACCATTGACTGGAACGAATTAAAAAAAGAAAAACTTGCTTTTATATTTATGAAAGCGACTGAGAGCACTGCTTTTACCGACCCTGCTTTTAAAAAAAATCTTGTGGAAGCGAAGGCTACCGGGCATGCTGTTGGCGCTTACCATTTTTTTAATTTTTGCAAAACGGGGTCTGAACAGGCTTTGCATTTTATTGCAACCGTGCCCAAAGGTGAAACCATTTTACCCATACTTGACCTGGAATTTGATGCCGATTATGAATGCCATAAAACCGAAAATGAAGTGGCCAGGGAAGTGAATGCTTTTATTGAAAAAATAAAGGCAAATTACGGGAGAACGCCCGTTTTGTACATGCCGGTTGCTTTTTATAAGCGGTATGCTATTGGTAATTTTAAAAACTGCGAACTGTGGATACGCAGTACGGAGGATAAACCCAGTTTGCCCGACAACAGAAAATGGCATTTTTGGCAATATGCTGATAAAGGAAATAAAAGGCATTGATGGGTTTGTTGATTTAAATGCGTTTTACGGAAACGAAACTGAATTCAACTCTTTTAGGGAAACGATAAAATAAATTAAACATTTAAAATTCAGGACTGACTATCCGGCCAGGGATAACAGCGTAAAGCCCGGACCCTGAAGTGAACGAGTTATTGAAATAGTAAATTTGACAGGGAATTGTGCAAGTTCTGCTTCAGGGGAGGACTTGGAGCGAATAGCCCGGCCGGCCGCACCTTTTAACCTTAATTTTAACCGGATTTAAAGCCGGGAGGGGCCGCCAAAAATAATTTAAGATTCCAGATTTAAAATTTAAGATTTGGAGTACCTTTAAATCATGAAAAATATTTGTTTGCTGCTCGCATTTTTTTCGGGTACTTTTTTAAAATCACAAGACATTACCGGTGACTGGTATGGGGCGCTTAAAGTCATGGGGATCGAAATAAGGTTGACCCTGCATGTGAATAAAACCGATAATGGTTATGAATCAACAATGGACAGCCCTGACCAGGGTGCGAGCGGTATTCCAGTTACAACCACAACTTTTAACCATCCTGATTTTGCCTTTGAATTGCCTGCCGCAAAAATTGAATACAGGGGAAAATTAGCAAACAATAAAATTGAAGGAACATTTACACAGGCAGGACAGGAATTCCCGCTGAATTTGAGCCGTGATAAAATAGAAAAAAAAGCATTGAACCGCCCGCAGGAGCCTAAAGAACCTTTTGCGTATTACACCGAAGAAGTGATGTTTAAAAACAGGAAGGCGCAGGTTGATCTTTACGGCACATTAACATTACCGAAGAAAGACGGAAAATTCCCGGTGGTGATTATGATTACGGGAAGCGGACCACAAAACCGTAATGAGGAAATACTGGGCCATAAACCTTTTTTGGTAATTGCCGATCACCTGGCAAAAAACGGGATTGGCTCATTGCGTTTTGATGACAGGGGTACCGGCAAGTCAACCGGTGACCATAGCAAAGCAACCTCGGCCGATTTTGCCAATGATGTAAAAGAAGCCGTTGATTATTTAATGACGCGCCTGGAGGTTGATAAAAAGAAAATTGGCTTAATGGGCCACAGTGAGGGCGGACTTATTGCTCCGTTGGTTGCGGCCGGTTCTGAAAACATCCGTTTCATTGTTTTACTGGCAGGCCCGGGTGTAAGGGGTGGCGAAATTTTGTTGGCGCAACAGGAATTGATCGGGCGCGTTAGCGGGGCCAGCGAAGAGGAACTTGCCGAACAAAAGAAGCTGAATGCAGGTATTTATGAAATTATTTATAAAACCGGTAATGCCGAAGAAGCAAAAAAGAAATTGAAAACACATTTGCCAAATGCCTATAAAAAAATTCAGAAAACGGATATGCCCGAGGGCATGACTGAAGAAGCGTTTACAGAACAAATTATCAGCACTTACACGACCCCCTGGATGTATTATTTCATCAAATATGATCCCGCTCCTACCCTTCAAAAATTAAAATGCGCGGTACTGGCTGTAAACGGCAGCAAGGATTTGCAGGTACCTTCCAAACAAAACCTTGATGCCATTAAAATCAACCTTTCAAAAGGCAGGAACAACAAGTCTGAAACCATTGAATTTCCCGGGCTGAACCATTTGTTCCAGGAATGTAAAACAGGCTCACCCGATGAGTATGGAGAAATTGAACAAACATTTTCGCCTGCTGCATTGGAAGAGATTACCAAATGGATTGTTGCACAAACAAAATAGCACCCATGTTGGTTGATCGGGAACAGGCGCTAAAATGATATAGTTCAAAAAAAACGGTTTTTTTTAATAACACTTTGTTTCTTTTACCTTTCACTTATCCGCTTTTGGCTATCTTTATCAGATCTTTAACTTTTTACATACCTCCAACCTTATAAATTTTTAACGTTAGGGTATGTAAAACCTGGCTAATGGATAAGGAGTTGCAAAAAGATATTTTACAGTGGGACGTTCAATCATGGTCCCGCCCGCTCAGGTATTGGGAGCAAGCGGTTGATTGGTCAAAAATTGAAAACGTGCTTGAATTGGGAAGCAACCTGGGAGGGCTTTCACTCTGGCTTGCCCTGAAAAATAAAAAAGTGATTTGTTCAGACCGGGTTGATTCGCAAAAAAAAGCTGAACATTTGCACACAAAATACGGGCTTAACGGCAATGTTGTTTACAGGGACATTGATGCCACTTCCATCCCGTTCGAAAATCACTTTGACCTTATTGTATTCAAATCGGTTGTAACGGTTATTGGACGAGACGGTGACCGGGACATTCAAATACGTGTTTTTGACCAGGTGTATAAGGCCTTGAAGCCTGGCGGGACTGTATTGTTTGCCGAAAACCTGAAGGCTTCACGTTTGCATCAGTGGTCGCGTAAAAAATTCATTGAGTGGGGCGGTTCGGCAAGATACCTTGCATTGGAAGACATGAGCCTGTTCCTGGAAAAATTTTCAAGCCGTAAAATTTATACAACCGGTGTACTGGCAACATTCGGAAGATCGGAAAAACAACGCAAGGTGTTAGCGGGTATTGATTCTGTTTTTTTGAACAGGCTGTGCCCTTCACGCTGGAATTATATTGTGTACGGTTCTGCGGTTAAATAAGCGCATACTTTTTCAATTCCCGCTAATTATATTTAATCCTAAAAAACCATAACTTTGCCGGATGCCGGTAAAGACCTGTAAAAACGGACACACTTTTGTAAAAACGGGCGATTGCCCTGTTTGTCCGATTTGTGAGGCGTTACACAAACCGCAGGAAGGTTTTTTATCGCAATTAGCGGCCCCCGCAAGGCGTGCTTTGGAAAACCAGGGTATAAAATCACTTAAGCAACTTTCCAAATTCACCGAAAAAGAACTGCTTAGCCTGCACGGCATGGGGCCTTCTTCAATCCCAAAATTAAGGCTCGCCTTAAAAGAGGCGGGATTGCATTTAAAAAAATAGTATCCGGTTTTTGAAAGCGTGAATAAATCAACACGTTTTACATTGGCAATGTACATTATAATGATTATATTTGTCTTATCCATGAGTCCGGTTATGAAATTTGATACCTACGCAATCCGTTTCCTGGAAGAAGGCGATTTGAATACGTATTATTCCTTGATAGACAACAACCGTAAAAGACTGGAAGATTTTTTTGCCGGGACCGTTGCACAAACCAGGACGCTGTCCGATACAAAAATACACCTGGAAGAAATTTTGCTGAAAACAGGTAAAGGAAATTATTTTCCATTCATTGTAGAAGACCTTAAGACCCAAAAAATCATTTGTTCGATACAAGTTAAAAATGTTGACTGGAGCATACCCAAGGCCGAGTTGGGTTATTATATTGACTCAGCTTATTCAGGCAAGGGCATTGTTTCGCGGGCAACCGGCATGATTATTGATTACTGCTTCACTCAAAAGGCCTTTAACAAATTGTTTATACGCACCCACAGGGCAAACACGGCCAGTATTAAAGTGGCGGAAAAAAACGGTTTTAAACTTGAAGGGACTATCCGGAAAGATTACAAAACCACAAGCGGTGAATTAGTAGACTTACTTTATTACGGATTATTAAACGAAGAAAGAATAAAAAAATGAAATCGTTTTATTTTTTAGTTGCTACCTTTTTTGTTTCCATACTTGCACACGCACAGGAATATACTGTAAGCGGCATACCTGTGCGTTTTATTGTGACGGATGAAACATTTCCCGAAAGCTGGAAAAGTGAATCCATCAACGCCCAGGGTGTTTCGCTTGACAGCTCTGAGATTGAACGGAGCCTTGAGCTGGTGAAAAAAGCATTTTCAAAATACCCCGAATCCATTTTGCAGGCCAACTTACGGGCTATTTATGTGCTTAAATCCATTGCTTTTTACGGGCAGGCTTTTGGCGGAACCAATTCAAGCGATGTGCTGTATATTGCCAACAATGGCAGGCAGTCAGCATACAGCGACAATTATATTGAACAAACCATCCATCACGAGTTCTCAAGCATCTTATTAAGGAATTTTCCCGACTATTTTCAAAAAGAAAAATGGTTGAGTTACAATAAAATTGAATATGGCGATGGCGGTGTTGAAGCGCTTAAAACGGCCAAATCAAGCCAGGTATTGGACACGGCCCTGCATGTACACGGTTTTTTGCACCAGTATGCCAGCTCCGACATGGAAAACGATTTCAATTCCTTTGCCGAAAATATTTTTCTTCCCGAACTTGAGTTTTACGATGTGGTAAGTACTTACCCGGCCATTGCCGGAAAATTTGAGATCATCATTTCGTTTTACAACGCTCTTGACGAACTGTTCACTAAGAAATATTTCAAAAAAATAGAGCCTGCCAGGGTTAAAAATTGAAGTTCGCATTTATCTTTTTTAGTAAACGGTAGGCTTTATCAAGGCAGCGGTATGTTTTTTTGCCTGGACCTGGCGTTTTTTTAAATACCAAACCAACCTGTTTATGAAGCCAACCTTGTTTTCCCTGTTATTATTTTATAACTTTACAACCGTTGCACAATACATTGATGGCGGCAACGGCCATGCCATTATATTGGATAAGAATGGCCATGTTTGGACCATGGGCCGAAATAATTTCGGGCAACTTGGCGATAGTTCACTCAACAATTCGGCCATGCCTAAACGGGTTGAACAATTAAAAGATATTGTGGCTGTTTCGCGTGGGTACGACCACAGCATTGCATTAAACAACAAGGGCGAATTATTTTTATGGGGCCGCAATAATTACGGACGACTGGGCAGTGCACTGGTGGCCGATATACACGTACCCAATAAAATACCAGGTAACAACTATGCCGCTGTTGAGGGCGGGCACTGGCATACGGTTGCCCTGAAAAAGGACGGGAGTGTTTGGGCCTGGGGCCATAATTTTTACGGTGAACTTGGTAATGGCAGCTGGGAGCACAGCGCGTGGCCGGTTGCGGTACAGGAAAAAATCAACAATGAATGTGTACCGCTCGCAGGTGTCAAGCAAATTGCTTCGGTCGGTTATTTTACGCTGGCATTGAAAGAGGACGGAAGCGTTTGTTCATGGGGAACGAATGACTGGAATGAGCTTGGATATGAAAGTGATTTAATTCAACCGTACGCCAGGAAAATTAAAAACATTCCGCCCATGCAACAGGTTGCTGTGGGATGGCACCATGCTGTAGGCCTTGATGTGAATGGCAATATATGGATATGGGGATCAGACCCTGCATACCAGGTGCGCGAATCGTGTTCAAAAAAATATGACAGGCCCACCAAACTAAACGGCTTGCCCAAATTTACCAAAATCGCATGCGGAAGCTGGCATTCACTGGCCATTGACGAGAATAAACAGGTGTGGGCCTGCGGTAAGAATCACTACGGCATGTGCGGAACCGGTGACAGCATAAGTCATTCGTTACCGTTAAAAATTTCCTCGCTTGAAAATATTGTGGATGTTGGTGGCGGTTGTTTTGAATCCATCGCTGTAAACGAATCGGGAAAAATTTTTGCGTTTGGGGATAATCCAAGCGGGCAATTGGGCAATGGAAAAACAGGTCGTTGCTATTTTCCAACTCCCATGAATCTTGATATGGATGGTAACCTTAACCCAAGTACGGAAATGAAAATAATTGCAGAAAAAATGGTCAATGCGGAACACGCTACAGTTAAATCAATCATCAAATATTCGCTATTTGTGCTCAGTATTTTATTAAACATATTGCTTTTTTTACGTTTGCACAGGCTAAAACCACGGTTAGCTGTATGATATACAACCAACTCAAAGGTAATGTATTATGTATACCTGTTAATAATTAAATCGCGCTAAATTTCTATCACCAATTCCAATATTTTTATATTTACAAGGCTTTAGGGGTGTTCTGCCAATTGACCACAGAACTGAGATTATACCCTTTGAACCTGATGCAGTTTGTACTGCCGAAGGAAAAAGTAAATGGTGTTCCGCACGAACCATTCCTGAAGTATGCCTTATTAAACGGAATGGAAATTACAATCAATAACCAGTTAAAATCATTGCAAGGTGAAACGGGGCTTTCACTGCAGCAACTCCTGGACCTTGAAATTCCAGGAAAACAAAAAGGCATTGCCGTTGCCGTTAACAACAGGGTGGTTCCAAAGGCCCAATGGTCAACAACATTGCTTTCACCCAATGATTCCCTGCTAATTATTAAAGCCACCCAAGGTGGATAATTATACTATCATGAAAAAAGCCGAAACAACTCCAACCGAAAAAAGCATCACTACAACCCCTTTTCCGAATTCAAAAAAAGTTTTTGTGAAAGGTGAATTGCACGACATCAATGTAGCTATGCGTGAAATAACCCTCAGTGACACGAAATCGCATGGTAAAAACATTGCCAAAAACGATCCTGTTGTTGTGTACGATACCAGTGGCCCTTATACCGATCCCAATACCGCCATTGACATACGCGAGGGCTTACCGCGCCTGCGCGAAACCTGGATCCAAAAACGCGGTGATGTGGAAGAACTGGAAACCGTTAGTTCTGAATACGGCAGGCAACGTTTATCAAAAACAGAACTTGACCGTTTGCGTTTCCAGCATATAAAAAAACCGTTGCGCGCAAAAAAAAATGCTAATGTTTCACAATTGCATTATGCTAAAAAAGGGATTATTACACCTGAAATGGAATACATTGCCATTCGCGAAAACCAGTTAATTGATAAACTGAATACGGTAGGGCACCAACATCCCGGTAACAGTTTTGGGGCCAATACGCCCAAATCATACATAACACCCGAATTTGTGCGCAGCGAAGTGGCCGCAGGACGCGCCATTATTCCCAGTAACATTAATCACCCCGAAAGCGAACCCATGATTATCGGAAGAAATTTCCTGGTGAAAATTAATGCCAATATCGGTAACAGTGCCGTTACTTCCAGCATTGAAGAGGAAGTTGAAAAAGCGGTTTGGGCATGCCGCTGGGGAGCCGATACCATCATGGACCTTTCAACCGGTAAAAACATTCACGAAACGCGTGAATGGATTATTCGCAATTCACCTGTGCCTATCGGGACCGTTCCCATTTACCAGGCCCTTGAAAAAGTAAACGGTAAAGCCGAAGACCTGACCTGGGAAATTTTTCGTGATACATTAATTGAACAGGCCGAACAAGGCGTGGATTATTTTACCATTCATGCGGGTGTGTTGTTGCGTTATGTTCCGCTTACGGCCAAACGCGTAACAGGCATTGTTTCGCGCGGTGGTTCCATCATGGCCAAATGGTGCCTGGCACACCACAAAGAAAATTTCCTGTACACGCACTTTGAAGAAATTTGCGAAATCATGAAAAGTTATGACGTTGCCTTTTCGCTGGGAGATGGTTTGCGCCCCGGTTCCATTGCCGATGCCAATGATGCCGCACAATTTGCCGAACTGGAAACACTTGGTGAACTGACAAAAATTGCCTGGAAACACGATGTGCAAACCATGATTGAAGGGCCGGGCCATGTACCCATGCACCTCATTAAAGTGAACATGGATAAACAACTGAAGGAATGCCATGAAGCCCCGTTTTACACATTGGGCCCCCTTACAACCGACATTGCCCCTGGATACGATCACATTACTTCGGGCATTGGTGCGGCCATGATCGGTTGGTTTGGCTGTGCCATGTTATGTTATGTGACACCTAAGGAACATTTGGGTTTGCCAAATAAAAAAGACGTAAAAGACGGTGTAATTACCTATAAAATTGCCGCACACGCAGCCGATTTGGCCAAAGGACACCCGGGCGCTCAATTGCGCGACAATGCCCTGAGCAAAGCGCGGTTTGAATTCAGGTGGGAAGACCAGTTCAATTTATCGCTTGATCCCGATACTGCCCGCGAGTTCCACGATGAAACGTTACCGGCCGAGGGTGCAAAAATTGCACACTTCTGTTCCATGTGCGGGCCACATTTTTGTTCAATGAAAATTACAGAAGATGTGCGCAAATATGCTGCCGAAACCGGCTTGGTTACCGATACAGCCCTTGAAAAGGGCATGGCTGAAAAAGCCAGCGAGTTTGTGAATTCAGGAAGCGAAATTTATTCCTGATGCAAATTATTAAATGATTTTTGAATCAATGATACCGTGTCATATACCCAGCGGAGTTGCTGTTATCAAAGAACATCACTTTGACTACGCCTCCATTCGGGTAAGGAATGACGGTATAGTGCAAATCAATTCGCAGGAGGACGTGCTTTTCGGGCTCCAGGAAAGTTTACTTGTTCACAGTAAAGTAAACGAATTGAATGAAAACAAGCCCATGCTTATATTGCACGTGCCAGGCAAGCATACCAATATAGATGATGAAACGCGTAAGTTCCTTTCAAGCGAAAAAGGAGTTAAAAACCGGCTCGCATTTGCGTTTGTTCTACAATCGTTGGGTCAAAAACTGGTTGCTAATTTTTTTTTAAAAGTGAATAAACCCAAAATTCCTACACGTTTTTTCACCAGCCAACATGAAGCTGAGAAATGGCTGCTTTCCGTAAAAGCACGATTGAAGCACAAAAAAATTACCGCATGACCAGGCTCATTGTAATAAGCAGCGAAAACGATATTGCCGGTGAAATACGGTACATCCACAATTTGTTTGAACAGGGCATGGAGTTGTTTCACCTGCGCAAACCGCATTGGACCGCGTATGAACAAGAAACCTTTTTAAAGCGGATTGATTCGTGTTTTTATCCTAAAATTTCCCTGCACCAGCACCACGAACAGGCCATGACATCGGGACTGAACCACATTCATATGCATGCAATGGCACGTGAAACCAATGGTGATAAAATGGATGAACCATTAAACTGCATAAAAAGCACCTCATTCCACAGCTATGCCGAAATTATTTCATGCCGCAAAAATTTTGACTATGCATTTTTAAGCCCGGTATTTACGAGTATTTCAAAGCCCGGATATACACAGAATATTGATCCGGACCTTATCATTGATCAGCGCATCCCTGTCAAAATCTTCGGCCTGGGGGGAATCAACAGCAGGAACGCTCAATCTGTTCTTGCACGCGGTTTTTACGGTGTGGCTGTTTTGGGAAGCATCTGGAATGACCCTGCAAAGGCCTGTGCCAATTTCAACGAACTTAAAAACGTATGCAACAACAACGTCCATATGTATTAACCGTGGCGGGATTTGATCCCTCAGGCGGTGCCGGTTTGCTGGCCGATGTAAAAACATTTGAACAGCACAAGGTATATGGTCTTGGTGTGAGCACGGCCAATACCCTGCAAACCGAAGACAAATTCTATTCGGTTGAATGGGAAAATATAGAGAATGTTTTGAAGGCTGTTGATATAATGCTGGACACTTATCCCGTAAAAGTCATTAAAACAGGAATTGTACCGTCATTTGATTATTTGTATGCAATTGTTTCACGCATCAACCATAAAAATCCCAAAATTAAAATCGTTGTCGATCCCGTTATCAAATCAAGTTCAGGTTTTGAATTTCACGGCCCTGCAACTTCTGGCAATTTACAAAAAGTGCTTTCAAACGTTTACCTCATTACCCCCAACCTGTATGAAGCAACCCGGTTAACCGGTAATACAGACTCCAAAAAAGCGGCCAAAGAATTGTCGGCACATTGCCATGTATTGTTAAAAGGCGGTCATGCCGAAACCAATACCGGGGTTGATTATTTATTTACGCATGAAAATTGTTTTGCCCTGGAACCTGAAAACACGGGTGTGCCATCAAAACATGGTTCAGGATGTGTACTGTCAGCATCCATTGCCGCCAACCTTGCACGCGATTATGATTTAACCACCTCATGCAAACGCGCAAAAACATATGTTGAAGCATTTTTAACCAGTAACCGTTCGCTGTTGGGATTTCATTATGTATAGCAAACTTCAATATATATCACAGGGAAAAACGGCCGGCAAACAATTGGCCAATATTCAAAACGCGCTCGAGGGCGGATGTAAATGGATACAATTGCGTTTTAAAGAATGCGAGATGGTGCAATTATTACCCGTTGCAGAAAAAGTGCGCGAGCTTTGTTCGTTTTATGGAGCTGTATTTATTGTTAACGATCATGTGGATATAGCGTTTAAATCAAATGCTGACGGAGTGCACCTGGGACTTGAAGACGTTTCGGTAAAAGCGGCACGCGAAGTACTGGGCCCGCAAAAAATTATTGGCGGAACAGCCAATACCCTGGAAGATGTGCTCAAACGCGTGGATGAAAAATGCAATTACATTGGTTTGGGCCCGTTCAGGTTCACCACAACCAAAAAAAAACTGAGTCCAGTACTTGGGGCCAGCGGTTATATGCATATCATGAGCGAACTGAAAAAACGGAATATCTTCGTACCCGTTTACGCCATTGGCGGCATAGTGTTTGAAGACATTGAGGCCATAACGTATACAGGGGTGCACGGCATAGCCGTTTCGGGTTTAATAACTACGCATCCCGATAAAAAACAACTTATTCAACAAATTCATAACGGATTATATGCAACCACTTGACATTGCAGGAAAAAAATTTACATCACGCCTGTTTTTAGGAACAGGCAAATTTGGGTCGGCCAAACTCATGGAAGAGGCCGTGCTGGCATCAGGAAGCGAATTGGTAACGGTTGCTTTAAAGCGTGTTGACCTTGAAACAGAAACCGATCATTTGTTATCGCATTTACAACATGCACACATTAATTTGTTGCCAAATACTTCGGGAGCGCGTAACGCCAAAGAAGCTGTTTTTGCAGCACAACTGGCGCGCGAGGCGTTGGAAACAAACTGGTTGAAACTGGAAATACATCCCGATCCAAAGTATTTAATGCCCGATGCGCTTGAGACGTTAAAAGCAACCGAAGAACTTGCCAAACTGGGTTTTATTGTGTTGCCTTATATTCATGCAGATCCGGTTTTATGTAAACAACTTGAAAATGCCGGAACAGCCGCAGTCATGCCGCTTGGTTCGCCTATTGGAAGTAATAAGGGATTAAAGACGGTTGATTTTTTAGAAATCATAATTGAACAAAGCAAGGTGCCGGTTATTGTTGATGCAGGAATAGGAAGTCCTTCGGATGCAGCCAAAGCTATGGAAATTGGTGCCGATGCAGTTTTAGTAAATACGGCTATTGCGGTTGCGGGCAATCCCGTAACAATGGCACAAGCGTTTAAACAAGCTGTTGAGGCCGGGCGATTGGGGTTTGAGTCAAGACTGGCAAGGCCATTGATGCAAGCCAGCGCTTCAAGTCCTTTAACTGCTTTTTTGAATGATTAGATTAATTAGCCCGCAGAAAAACGCACAAGAAATTTCTGCAAAAATCTGCGGGATCCGCGAGGGAAATTTTGACAATAATTAAACATGTTCAGAAACTTTTTTGATACATACAGCTGGGAAGAGGAAAAAAAATCGGTTTATACCAAAACAGAAACCGATGTTCAACGTGCGTTACAGGCAAAAAAAAGAAACCTGGAAGATTTTAAAGCACTTATTTCTCCTGCTGCCGTTCCATACCTCGAGCAAATGGCCGCATTAAGCCAACGGCTTACGCAAAAACGGTTTGGGAAAACCATCCAGCTATACGCACCCATGTACCTCAGCAACGAGTGCAACAACATTTGCACCTATTGCGGTTTTAGTTTTGATAATAAACTAAAACGTAAAACGCTTTCCGATGATGAAATTTTGCGTGAAACTGAAGCTTTGAAAAAAAACGGCTTCAACCATATTTTACTGGTTACCGGAGAAGCCAACAAAACGGTACACATTGACTATTTTAAACATGCCGTTTCACTTATCAAACCACAGTTTGCAAACATTTCCATTGAAGTGCAACCGCTAGAAACCGATGAATACAAGGCCCTGCAGGAAGCCGGTGTTTATTCTGTATTGGTGTACCAGGAAACGTATCATCAGGAAGTATATAAAACATATCACCCTAAAGGAAAAAAATCGAATTTCTATTACCGTCTTGATACGCCTGACCGCATTGGGGCGGCTGAAATCCACAAAATAGGGCTGGGCGTTTTGCTGGGACTTGAAGACTGGCGTACCGATTCGGTTTTTTGCGCCATGCATTTGGATTACCTCCAGCGGAAATACTGGAAAAGCAAATTCTCGGTTTCGTTTCCGCGTATGCGCCCGGCCGAAGGAATTATTGAACCAAATGTTATTGTTACCGATAAAGAACTTGTTCAACTCATATGCGCATACCGTTTATTTAACGAAGATGTGGAACTATCCATATCAACCCGCGAATCGGAAAAATTCAGAAACCATATTATTCCCTTGGGTGTAACCAGCATGAGCGCGGGTTCTAAAACAAACCCGGGTGGTTATGCAGTTGAACCTGCTTCGTTGGAACAATTTGAAATTTGTGATGAGCGCAGCGCTGGAGAAATTGCCCAGCTGATAACCACTACAGGCTATGAACCCGTTTGGAAGGACTGGGACAAAACACTTGCATAAAATGACCAAAGCCCATCTCAAAAATACCGCCAGCATCTGCTCCCGATCGCTATCGGGGCCTTTTTGCAAATTTTGGTCTTTGCTGGCAAATTCTCAAAAAATTCTTTGTGACCTCGGTGTTACCAAACTAAAAAGCAGTTGCAGAAATGGCTTCTAATTTCACCAAAGAAGAACTGATACGTTATAACCGGCAAATGATGTTGCCTGGTATAGGTATGCAAGGCCAGGAAAAAATAAAAGCGGCAAAAGTGCTTGTAACCGGTGCAGGCGGTTTGGGTTGCCCGGTGCTCCAGTATTTATGCGTTGCGGGCATCGGTACCATTGGCATTGTTGATTTTGATGTGGTGGAACTGCACAATTTACACCGGCAGATTTTATATACCGCAGCTGATCTTGGCAAGCCCAAAGCCCTTATAGCTGCTGAGGCCCTGAAAAAACTCAACCCTTACGTACAATTTCGCATTTTCAACGAAATGCTGAATGAGACCAATGCCGAAACTATAATCAAAGAATTTGATGTGGTTGTTGACGGATCAGATAATTTTTTGACGCGATATACGGTGAACGATGCTTGCGTAAAGTTAAACGTCCCCATAGTTTACGGAAGTATTTTGGGTTTTGAAGGGCAGTTCGCGGTATTTAATTATAAGAATGGGAAAAACCTCAGGGACCTTTTTCCCGAGCCACCCAATGCTGAAGACGTGCCCAATTGCGATGAAAACGGGGTGCTGGGAACTTTGCCTGGTATAATTGCATCCATGATGGCGCATGAAACGCTTAAACTCGTTATTGGTATAGCCGTAAGCAAAAAACTGGTGATTTTTGACACGGCCAATTGGAATTTTACAGCTGTTGAATAATTATTTTTTACCTGCTATGAAAATAGAAGAACTTTTAAACAACAAAGCGCTCAAGTCAAAAGAAAAGACTAAAACGCTTGGCGAATGGTTAGTTTCAAAAAAAATAAAAGTAGATGATTTAATTGCATTTGCGAAAACGGCAAAGGATTCGCCAAAGGCTACCTGCATCGAGGCCCTTGAATTGGCCACGCGAAAAAACCCGAAACTGGCCAATGCCGCAGTAGTGGATTTTGTTACGATGGCCCTGGCTGACGAATCTCAGCGTGTAAAATGGGAATCGGCCAAGGTGATTGGCAACATTGCTCCGCTTTTTGCTGGAAAAATGAACAAGGCCATTACCTGTTTGCTGGACAACAGCGAACATGAAGGAACTGTAGTACGCTGGAGTGCTGCTTTTGCCCTGGGTGAAATTGTTAAAACCAACCATGCCTCATCCAAAAAATTAATTCCTGCCATTGAAAACATTGCCGAACATGAAGAAAAAAACAGCATTAAAAAAATTTACCGTGACGCCCTCAAAAAAGTTAAACACTAATTTATTTGTTTTTACCAAGGTGCTTTTACAAGCTTTTCTCTCAATGGGCCTGGCCTTGCCAATATGGGCCATTACCGCATACCTTAACATGTCGCCTGGGTACAGCCGGATAACCGAAGCGAAAATACTTGTTGGCGGTTCAGTAGTGTTTCTGCTTATATTTTCAGCATTTCGCATGGGAAATAAAAAAGACCCCTTGTATAAAAAACATTGGTTAATTGTTTTTCTGATGCTGATTGCCTGTATTGTTTCAATGGTCTTACTTACGCTTTATTCATAAAAATATTAGCTTTAGCAATGCCTGAATTGACTACCAACACAAGTCTTAAGGTCTTTGACCAAGGATATTGGTATGCGCACGAAATTAAAGATTTTGCCAGGAAAATTGGCGTCAGGCATGTCAGTCGTTTGCGCAAGGATGAACTTGAAACAATTATTCGCGGGTTTTTAAAATCAGGAAAACTTAAAACACCGGGGCGTAAAAACATCGTTAAAACCGGACCGAAAGACCTGGATAAAGGTTTAAAATTATCCTTGCCTGTTGTCCATTATACAAGCAATAAACAAACCAAGGATTTTATTGTAACCGAGGCGTTAAAGCTGCGGCCAGGATTAAAAAAGAAACCAGGGGCACGTTACCGGCTCAACCGCTGGCGCGAAGAACAAATCACAGCAGGTAAAAAAATAACCTATGGCGACCTCGTAAAAAAATACATTGAGCTGAATAGTTTTGAGGGTGAATTCAAAAAAATAACGGCAGGCCGTTATATTAACTTTTTAGCCGATTACCTTAAAAACGAAAAAAATGCCACGCACGAACATGCGCGGGCCGCATGGAAAAATTGAAGAACATGAATTGCGGCAAGAATTATGAAGCCTGGAAAAAACACAAAAGGAAATGATCTCAATTGAAGATTTTTTAAAAAATGAACCGGGCCCTGCAAATACACATTCGGTTATAATATGGTTCAATTATGGTTTGAACGAGGACGACTCAATGTACAACCTGGCCGATGCGCTGGAAAAAAAGGCCACAGAAACAGGTACCGGAGTGTATGATGGGCATGAAATAGCAATGGACAACAGTGATGGTCATTTTATTTTTATGGGCCAAATGCTGAAACCTTGTTTAAAACTATTAAGCCATTGCTGGATGAAACCAGCTGGATGCGCGGTGCTACTGCGGTGTTGCGTTTTGGCCCGCTTGATAAAGACTCTCCCGAAATTGAAATTGAGTTATAAACCATGAGCGTAAAAGAACATTATGATACACACCTGGCCGGATTTTATTCCTGGATGTCCGGAGATTTTTCAACCAGGCAAAACGAATTTTATACTTTCCTGCATGCCCATAACATTTTTCCTACCGGAACAGGAATGGCCATTGATTTGGGTTGCGGGCACGGCATACAAAGCAGTGCTATGGCAAAAGCAGGTTTCACCGTTAAAGCGGTAGATTTTAGCGTTCCTCTTTTGCAGGAACTAAAAGCTAACTGCGTAAATCTGCCGGTAGCCTGTTTTGAAGACGATATCAGGAACATCGGTCAATACAAAGACATTAAACCTGAACTAATTATTTGTTGGGGCGATACGATTTGCCATCTTCAAAGTAAACATGAAATTTTCAGCCTGCTTACTGATTGCGCGAACGTTTTAAACCAGGACGGCAAATTATTATTATCGTTCCGGGATTATTCAAAAGAATTGGAAGGCCTTGGTCGCTTTATTCCTGTGGTTAGCGATGAAAACCGTATCCTGACCTGTTTCCTGGAATATGCCGGTGAATTTATTACTGTAACCGATTTACTTCATGAAAAATCAAATGGCAGGTGGATACAAAAAGTCAGTTCCTACAAAAAAGTGCGGGTGTCAGTTAAAGAAATAATTGACCATTTAACAAAAGCCGGCCTAACGGTTGCACTGGTAACAGAAATTAACCACATGCACGTTATAATTGCCAAAAAAACATGATTGATAAAACTACAGCAAACCAGTATACCTGGGGCCAAAACTGCAACAGTTGGGTCCTGATTGATGACGCAGCCTTATCGGTAAAACAGGAAAACATGCCGCCAGGATCACGGGAGCAATTGCATTTTCACGAAAATGCACAACAATTTTTTTTCATTCTTAAAGGCAGTGCGACTTTCTATATTGACAAAGAAAAGAGAGTTATAAATGAATTCCAGGGTTTGCACATAATGCCAGGTCAAAAACATTATATAGCCAATGAAACACACCATGAACTCGAATTCCTGATAATTTCCCAGCCTTCAACCAACACCGACCGTTTTAACATTCATTAAAAAAATCACATGGAATACATTACACTGGAAGCTCCACGTCTCATCTTACGGGCCATTACTCCCGAAGTGTATAAAAATGCTTATGCCAACTGGAGCGATGAAGAAATAAAAAAATTTTTCGGGTATGCCAATGATGAAGTCCTGAACGAAGAACTTGAAAAATATGAAAAAGGCCTATCAACCTGGAACAGGTCATTTGTAAATTTTCAGCTGCTGGAAAAACCAAGCGGTAAAATAATTGGCTGGTGCGGGTTCCATACCTGGGCAACCAATCATTTTCGCGCTGAGATGGGCTATGCCATAGCTGATAATGAATACAAAAATAAAGGCCTCATGAAGGAGGCTATTAAACCAATTGTGGAATATGGTTTTAATGAAATGAAATTACACCGCATTGAAGCATTGGTTGCTGCTGACAACGTGCCGTCAATTAAATTGATCACCGGCATGGGTTTCACTAAAGAATCGGTTTTACGCCAACATTATTACGTTAACGGAGTAAATGAGGATTCAGTTATGTATGTATTGCTTAAACACGAGTATAAAAAATCTGCCTGAAGCCAACAATGAACGTAACTTTGTATGAAATAAAATCCCTGAATGCTAATGGTACAATTAATTTCAGCAGACGAGTCACGTGTAATATTGACCAAAACGGCCGGTTGGTTATTTATAACTGCGACATTGGTCACTCTGTTTTAACATTATGGCAATTCAGGAATAGAAAAAACCATAACGCTGGAAAGGGAATGCGTTGAACAGTTAAAATTACGTCTTGGCACAACCAATATACTGCAAACCTTACAGGAAACTTTTAAAGGGGAGAATTGTTTTACTGATGTGATGGAATATTTGAAAGCCCACGAAATCAAACATGAATTTGATATTTGGAGATAAAACTTACAATACTTCAAAAAAACACCGAACAAGGTGCTGTATATATAACCCAATCAGAATCCAGGAACTAGAACCCCTCTTCCATAGCATCCAGCTTCACTTTTTCAATCAATAACTGTGTTTTGAATTCGCGGATAATTTTAGCCATTTCGGCATCGCGTTCCTGCATTTCTTTATAATCGGTATCCGAAGCTTCAATAACCGGTTTTAAGGCCGCAACATTGCCTTCCATTTGTGCAATAACAGCTTTGGTTTGTTCCTGTTTTTCGGGTGATTCGGTGTCCAGCGCGCTGTTTTGTATGTGTAAAAAATCCTCAACAAATGCCAGCATGTCCCATGGGTTATTTGGCCTTGCCCACACAAATTCAATGTTACACCGCCTGCATTTATATTTATTGCTTTTCCACCCTTTTTCATTGGTGTCAACGCCTGTGTGCTTTAAGTTTTCATTGCTGTTGCATTTTGGACAAACGGCATTGTCTTTCACGAGTTTTTTTAATTGTTCACGCTGTTCCTGCACCTTATTCCTTCGTTCGGCATGGGCGCCAAGCGCTCCGGTTAATTTATCGCATGATTCAATCAGTTGTTTGTATTCTTCACCCAGTTTGCCCTGCTCCATGAATTTATTGACCCTCTTTTTAAAAAAGGTAACCAGGTTTACCAATTCGCGTTCGTTGTCTTTAAAAATTTTCAAGTCGGTCATATTACTTTGCTTTAAAAATCGTCCTCCCTTTTTGCGAAACAGTAAAAGTTTTACTGTCAAGCCGGTTTACATAATTAAATACAACTACGGTGCTTGCTGCGGTAATATCCATTACCACATACCCGTGATCAACCAGGTTAACAAAACCCAGGTTAGGATTGGCCCTGGAATACCATGATGTATAAATGCCAGCTGAATCGGCACCCAGGTCTTCATCATAGTTTGCCGAAGTAATGCTGGGCACCACAATTTCGTTGGCAACTGTTTTGTTTTTAAATTCACTTTTCAGGACGAAAGAGCTGTGAAAATCGCCCGTTGCGAAAAGCACATTGCCGCTTGTTGCTATTTTAGCAAGCAATTTATTGCGCTGGAACGGATAATCCTCCCATCCGTCTATGTAAACCTGAGCGTAGTTGCTGAAAAATACTTTTAAGCTGCCAAATAAAACCTGGTTCCCTATGATTTTCCATTTTACAGGCTTATTCAGCTCATCGCTCAGCCAATTGAACTGCGCGCGGTCAATCATGGTACGCGAAGTATCGGCAAATGCCGGATCATTGGTATAAACCTGCAGTTTGCGGCCTTCAACGCGTGTATCAAGCATAATGAGTTCTGCCAGGTTACCGTAATTGAATGCCCGGTATAAATTATCATTGTTTTCGCGCACCGGCATCCACTCATAATACGCTTTTTTTGCCGCGGCTTTGCGTTTTTCCCAATCACCTTCTTCGGGTTGGTGGTTTTGGGCGCCTTCATCGTAGGCGTTATTGGCCAGTTCATGATCGTCCCAAATGGTTATAAACGGATGGCTTGCATGCACTTTTTGGAGGTCTTTATCCAAACGGTATTGCGAATAACGTGTGCGGTAGTCCGTTAGTTCAGTTATCTCCTTGTTGGGAATATGATGCCGCCCCATTTTTTTCTGGGCGTACGAACCTTGTTTGTGTTCATAAATATAATCGCCCAAATGCACTACGGCATCAAGCGTATCGCCTGCCATGGCATTGTACGCGTTAAAATAACCCCAGGCATAATTGCTGCATGAAGCAAAACCCAGGCGCAGGTTTTTTACTTCGCCTGCCGCGGCTGTTTTGGTACGGCCCCTGGCAGAAATTGTTCCGAGCGCCTTGAAGCGATAATAATAAAACGTGCCGGGTTGTAGTCCTTTTACATCTATTTTAACCGTATAATCTTTTTCAGCATCGGTTGACGTTTTACCTGATTGCACCAGGTTTTTTAATCCGGCATCGCTATACATTTCCCAAAATACTTCAACGTTTTGATGAAACTCAGGTGTAACACGGGTCCAAATGATAACGGCATCAGGCAATGGATCACCTGAAGCCAGTCCATGATAAAACGGTTTAAGCGATTTGTCAATGTGGTTTTCAAGCCCGTTTAACGAAACCGGTTTTTTTTCGGTAACAGTGCCGCCATTGGTTTGAGCAGGCTGCTGCACACACGAAACCACGGCAAAGAGATAAAAAGCCGGAATAATAATCTGTTTCATAGTGAATTGACAGGTACAAGATACATATATATGACTGACGAATATTAAGGCAAGGTAAAATATTTTTGGAGTATATTGCACTTAATTAGCAGATCCCGGAAATGCGCCACGTTCAACGACTCCTTAAAAAAACAAATTATGACCGGGTTAATTAGCAAATTTCCCGGCTACTCAAACCAATGTTTGATGGACAGGAAAGGAACTGCAAAACAAACAACATACCATATTGATTAACGTAATAACCGGAAACCGGGAACAGGACACCGGATACAGGTTCAAATAAATCCAAACTACCTCAAATCCATGAAACCGCTTTTTAAACGACTCGCCTATATTTATACAGGTACATCCAATTACCCTGAAGATTATAATTTTTATAAAAATATTTTAAAGGCCCCGCTGGTGTGGGAATTTGAACGTTTCGGGGCAAAAGTAGCAGCATTTAACCTGGCCGGTGAACCTTATCTCTTACTGGCCGACCATGTAAAGCATCCTTCAAAACGCCTGATTTATGAGGTGGAAAATTTAAAGAGCACCGTGAAAGAACTGACAAGCCGGGGCTGGGAGGCTGATGGTAAAAAGTTTGAAATACCCGATGGCACATGCATTAATTTTACCGATAAAAGTGGGAATGAATACGCTATTTTAGAAATGAGTCGACCCCGGATGCTTGAAAAACACTATAAGGCCCCTTAAAAAGTTAAGCTTTTCACAAAATTTCCTAATTGATACCTGATTTTCCTACACATAAGCAACATTTTTTCGTTTATAAGTAAGCATGACCGCCCTGGTTGCGGTTGACGATTTAGTTAAATTTAATTACCCATTTAAAAAACGAAGAACATGAAAACGTTCGTTAAAAAATTAATTGCCGTTGAATTAAAAATTGAAAACTGGTTCAATAACCGTTTTGGTTGGTTTTTTACAAACGGCAACAAAGAAGATTTTTATACCAACCAGGGTAAATAAGTTTCATTTATTTGGTTTGGTTCCTTCAATGTGGTTAAACGCATTTCCTATTCTTTAAAGAATTCAAATCCAGACTCTGTTAAACAGTCCATATCATTGCCCAAATGCACTCTAATAAACTATCAATCGCCCGGGTCCTCTGGTAAAGCGAAACGATTATCCGATCTGTTATCTGTTGCAATAACCCTATTTTTTGCTTTCACGATAAGGAATACGTTCAGGCAGGGCCTGAGGCACTAAAACCTGTGAAAAGAGAAGGAGGCAAGAGAGTAAAGGATTTTTCATTTGACTGTTAATTTGCAAAACCTGCCAGATGACCTATACCTTGTATCTTTCCCTCAATCCTTCGGCCACCAATGCCACTGCCGGGCAAATCATTGTATTCTCAAAAGTAATTTTCAATTTTTGAAGCATATCGCGTTGGTGGGTATGCGGAAATTCGCGGCAGGCATTCGGACGATCGCCATAGATACTGCAACATTTATCGCCCTGGATGAAAGGACAAGGCATGGATTTAAAAACCGTATCCCCATCTTCATCGGTGCGCAAATACTGCTGTGTAAAATCGGCCGGGCGAAGTTTCAGTGCTTTTGCTGCGCGCTCAACATCTTTTTGCAACAACAGCGGGCCCGTGGTGGTACAGCAATTGGCGCATTGCAAACAATCAATGGTTTCAAAAACCTCATCATTCAACTGGTTGCAAACCTGGTCAAGGTCTTTAGGCGCTTTTTGTTTAAGTTTGTCAAAAAACTTTTTGTACCCGGCTTTTTTTGCCTGCGCATTTTCTAAAATCTGCTTATAAGAGGGATCCATTTAGTTAACCACTACCAACCTTTGTTGAAGTCCCAATGAAGGCAGCGAAATAATGTATATGCCGTTTGGAAGTTCAAGCGATGTTTTGCCGTTGAATGGTTTATTCATAATTACCTCGCCCAACTCGTTTCGTATAAACAGCGTTTCAGTTCTATTTAAGGAAACATTGGTTTGAATTGTAAACATCCCCTGCGATGGATTCGGAAAAACATCCATTGAAACAAACTGGTTCATATCATCCATGCCAACCGTTGATGATATGGTAAAATCAAGCGTGTCTTCATCATCGGGAACAATTCCGGGTGAACAGGGGGGGCCGCCATACCCTGAACTCAGGGTAAAGTAAAAATGATAACTGCCTGCAGGCTGAGGCGGAATTATTACGGTATCCACATCGCTGCACAAAGCGGCAAGCATGCCCATGCAGTGAAGGGCCGAAGCGGTTATGGTGTTACCAGTAATACCGCCATAGGCTGTTCCCCCGCAACCCATGTACGGAAAATCAAGGTATACATAAAAGGTCAGGGTATCGTTATCACCAGGTGCAGCGGGTGAAAGCACAATGTTTGAAATGGTTTGCGTTTTTGAAACCTGCGGAATAAACAATAACAGGAAAACTATTTTTTTAATCATAATTTTTATTTTTTAAGAAGTGAACGGCCCCGCACTTTGGTAACGGTTCCCGGTAAATCGGCTTCGGTAACAATTTTTGTCAATACCGTTACAGGGTTCCTTTGAACATTAATTGATTTTACGAAAACATCCACACAGGTAACCAATCCTTTTTGCGAGGGTGATTTTGTTGTTCCCAACGTAAAATCATGCTGGTTTTTATAACGTGTAAGCGGTATGTTCAGCCGTAGTCCCTTGACCCCTGTATGCGTTTCCACAACGCTGTCACCGTTCTCATACCATATTTTTACAAAAAGCGTATCGGTTGTGTGCAGTGATTTTATACGCATATGAAAATGCCGGTCAAAATAATTTCCTGTGGCTATATCGCGCAAAATTTTACCGAGGCTTGCCTGCGAAGCCTTAATATCGTAGTTCTGTTTAAGGTACCTACGCAATTCACGCGACTCGGTATGATACGTGTGTTTGATATAATACTTCAATCCCGAACGATCAGGTGTAATATAATTATGATAGGGGTTGGTTGAAACGGTCCACCTGAAAGACGGATCTTTTGCAGAACCCTGCAAGCTTAACGAGAATATGATGCCAAGTAGAACTATCCTCATAGGCTTAAAGATAGCGTATTTTACGATAAAATTTAAAAATGGGTTACCGTATAAGGATAAAGTGTCCTGAAATTTCATGGGCGGTTTCTGTTCCGGGCTCTATGAAATGAATTTTCCAAACGTAAATCCCGTCTTTACAAGGAGTTCCTTTTTGAGTACCGTCCCATCCGGCATGAACGGTTGTTGTGGTAAAAATGATTTCGCCCCAGCGGTTAAATACATTGAAATTAAAATCCTTGTCGGCTACATCTCGCACGATTGGTAAAAAAATGTCATTTACACCGTCACCATCGGGTGTAAAGGCATTGGGAACATACAAGCTGGTAAATCCCGCAACATGCACCTGCTGGCAAACCGTGTTGCTGCAGCCCACACTGTTATACACTACCAGGCAAACGGTGTAGGTGCCACTGCTGTCAACCGGGAAACCGTGTATGGGATTTATTTCGTTGCTGGAACCAAGGCCATAAAAATTCCATTCATAAAAATCACCCCCGGCCGACAAATTGATAAAATTGACCTGTGGATGAAAAACATCAGGATGCTGTGGTGAGTGGCTGAATGCAGCAACAGGCGCCATGATGGGACTAACGTCAACCAACACTGAAGCGGATGACGTACACCCATCAACAGAAGTTCCATATACGTTATATGTTATAGTGACCTGGGCCGTAGTATACACAACTGCGCCAGTCGTATCGCTTAACCCGTTTGCAGGCCACCAGGTATATGTACTGGCTCCCGTTGCGGTAAGCGTGCCTGCTGCTCCCAGGCATATGGTTACCGGGGGCACGGTTATGACTGGTGAAGGAAGAGTATCAACTGCAAGGGCATTCATGTTTGTGCATCCGTTTGCATCGGTTACAGTTACCGTAAACGTTCCGGCACAAACATTACCGGTGTACGACTGGTTTGTCCCCAATGAGGTCCATGCATAAACATATGGCGGTGTTCCACCCGTTGCAGCAACATCAACCGAACCGTTGCAAATATCGGTACAGGAAGGTGAAGATGTGAGTGAAAGTACAATAGGTGTTGGTTCGGTAATGACCACGGTGGCCGATGCAAGGCAACTTCCGGGTTGTGTTACCGTAACTGTATATGTGCCGGGAGCAAGCCCGGTTGCTGTTTGACCAGTTTGCACCGGGATCGTGTTCCATGAAAAGGTTTCCATTCCGGTGCCGTCTACAACATTTGCAGTGGCCGTGCCATCGTTCCCGCCAGCGCAACTAATGTTTGTGGAACTTACGTTGGTTGAAATAAGCGTGATGATTTGCGTAAACACCCCTGGAGCACCACACGGGCTATTGTTGGTCAGGGTTACGGTGTAGGTGCCCGGACCTGAAAATACATGCACCGGGTCGGTGAGTGTTGATGCATTGGATGCGCCTGAGGCCGGATCGCCAAAATTCCATGAGTATCCCGCGGTACACGTTGATGTATTGGTAAAATTAACGGTATTAGTGCTTGCACATGCATACGTAAAACCAGTAGTTCCGGGGTTGACAGCGTCCTGGATAAGAATATTGTCCACGGCAACTCCATCAAAATTGTTGCAGGAGGTTCCGCTACCGAATAAAAACCTGAAACGAACGTTGGGTTTATTGGCAAGCGTGTTCATGCAATGCATGGCTGTTACCCATCCTCCGCTTCCGTTTCCGCCCGTGCACGATCCGCTTGTTAAACCGCTGCGGCCGCTCCACCCGTGTTTAGGCCCTGCAGAAGTCAACCATGAAATGTTGTTGTAGTTAAACCAGTTATCGTTCAAACAATTTACAGGGTCATTGTAGGCGCCAACATTGGTCCAGGTAGTTCCGCTATTGAGCGAATATTGTAGTGTAACACCATCCCATTGAAACTCGGTTTCCCAGAATATTTTAAATGAAATCCATGGATAATTTAACGAGGTAAAATCAAAACAGGGGCTCATGATCCATGATTGTGCCGATGCACTATAAGCCGATCCTGTAAGCCCTCCTGCACACCATGCTTTTGTTCCACTTCCTGCACACGAAATGGTAGGATGCGCTGGCGTGCCCCAGGCCCAATCATTGTTGGCGCCTCCGCTGGTCCAGGCAGGACCGCTTTCAAAATCTTCGTTATAAGGAAACGTGGTAATGAATGAGCCGCATTGCGCATAGGCTCCGCCATACTGTTGAAGAATAAAAAACAGGAAAAAAACCGAAATGAATTTTATGGAACGCAGGGAACCAGTAAAATTTGTTTTCATTTTTATGTTCTCATAACCGGGGAATTAAGAAGCTTGAACGGTTTCGACTCCCGCAGGAAGTTTCAAGGATCTCACCCAAGCTTTTCACGGCAAAGTTAAGAAACATGTGCGATGAGGCAATTTTTTTCGTCTAAATTATCTGACTTTTAAGTCTGTTTTCTTAACAAACGCAGTGTTTATGATTATGTACCACCGTTTAACATAAAAAGCGAAAAATACGTTTTTTACCTTATAACGGGCCAATTGACCAAATACCGACATTTGCCCTGTTGGAACCGCTCATGCAGATCTTCTACAGATGGCCTTTTTTCTTAATTTGCCTTTTATGCTCACTTCCGGCACAGGCGAATACGGATACAGCTGGCATCAACCGTTTAAACAATCTTTCGGTCAGCGCTTCACACAGCAACCTGGAAAAAAGCATTGCCTATGCCCGCAAAGCGTTAGCCCGAAGCCAAAAATCAGGTTATACGCAAGGCCGGTTTGAAGCATTGATAAACCTTGGCAATGCGTATTATTACAAGTTTGATTTCAACACGGCCATGCGGTATTATTTGCAGGCTTGCCGCATTGGTGAAAAAAAAGGTTATAAACAAGGTTTGTGCGAATGCTATTATTCCATTGGCAAAATGAACCGCCAGCAGGGTAATTACAAACAAGCGTTGGCATTTTCACGCAAGGGACTCACGCTTGCCATTCACCTAAATGATTCTGCGGCCGTTTCCTCACTCTTAAACGGAATGGGCAATATATTCGGGCATACGAAACAATACGACTCGGCCATGCATTATTTCAGGAAGCGGCTGGACCTTGAAACCGGACGCGGAAAAAAAGAAAGCATTGCCAGCATACGGGCTAACATCGGAAGTCTTTTTGGGCGGCAGAACCAAACCGACTCGGCTATGCATTATCTTTTAAAAGCCGAAACATTGGTACAGGGATCTCCTTTATTTGAAAAAGACCGGGAGTTCAGGAAATTTGTGGGAGGATTATATTCACTCATTGCCGGATTGTCACGAAAAAAAAACCAGCACAGCAAGGCTGAAGATTATGCCCTGAAATCGTATGCACTTGTTGTAAAAGATAGCGCCAAAAAAGAAATGATGGAAACATGCCGTTTACTGGCCAGCCTGTATGAAGAAAAAAACGATTATAAAAAGGCGCATTCTTACCTTGAACAGTATACACGTTTGAAAGACATGGTGTTCAAGGAAGAAAACACGCGCCAGTTTGCTGAAATGTCCACCAAATATGAAACGGAAAAAAAAGAACAACAACTTAAGATCAAAACCATAAGCCTGCAACGGGAACGACAGCGATCAGCCTATATTCTTGCGGCCTGGGCCGTGTCGGTTGTGTTTGTGTTGCTCACAGGATGGTTTTTATATTATCGCTACAAATTAAAACAGCAGAACCGTTTTGAAACGGCATTGCGAAACCAGCAAAAACTGCGTTATAAAGCCGTTATTGATGCGCAGGAACAGGAAAAAAAACGCATTGCTGCCGAACTTCACGATAGCCTTGGGCAGCAATTGGCCATTGCACGCCTGAGTTTTGAAGGTATTGAGCGTGAAAACGCCCCGCATGAAAACGAGTTGTTTTTAAAACACGGCCTTAACATGCTGGATACTGCTGCCAGCGAAGTACGCAATATTTCACATCAAATGATGCCTTCTGCGCTAATAAAGATCGGCATGGTGGAAGCCATACAGGAACTCGCATCAAAAGTAAATTTTCCCGGAAAAATAAAACTGGTTGTTGAAAACAAGCTGCCCAGCAATTTTGATCCGGGGCAGGAAATTACCATCAACCTGTACCGCATTGTGCAGGAATTAACCGGGAACCTCGTTAAACATTCCATGGCAAACAGTGCCCTGCTTCAACTTTCGGTAAAAGAAAACATGCTGAAAATGTTTTATAGCGACAATGGAAAAGGCTTGTCGCTAACTGAGCTTGATGCAGCCCGTGGCATAGGATGGAAAAACACCCTGTCACGAATTGAGTTCATGGAAGGAAAGCTGAATTAACTTCCCGGGGAAGGAACACAGCTGGAAATTGTTTTACCTTTAACCCATGCCTGAAACGATACGCATATTACTGGTTGATGATCACCAGCTTTTCATTGATGGCATTGTTGCCCTTTTAGCGAAAGAAAAAAAAATTCACATTGCCGGCTCGTGCAACAGCGGAAAACATGCCCTGGATTTTTTACGCGAAAACGATGTCGACCTGGTTATTACCGATATCAGCATGCCTGAAATGGAAGGCACCGAATTGGTAAGAGAAATTAAAAAAGAATTTCCGGCCGTTCAAACCCTTGTTTTAAGCATGATGAATGATACTGATACCATTGAAAAAATTTTAATGTCCGAATCGGAAGGGTATATTTTAAAGAATACGGGGCGCCAGGAATTGGTCAATGCCATCCAGCGTATTCATTCGGGATCTACCTATTATAGTGAAGAAGTGACCCGGACAATCCTGAAAAAATCGGCACAGCAGGTTGAAAAAAAAGAAACGCCCACCGTTAGCGCACGTGAAAAGGAGATCATTAAACTGATTGTTGAAGAATTGTCTTCCGTTGAAATTGCCGATAAACTCAACATAAGCATCCGCACAGTTGATACACATCGCAAAAACATATTGCATAAAACAGGTTGCAAAACAATTGTAGGATTAATCAAATACGCTTACGCCCATAACCTTACCTAAATACCTAATCCTACTTATTTTGTTTTCGGGTGCGGTGCTTAATTTTGTTCCATGCTTACGCTACGCGAAAAAGAAATTCTTACACTGGTCGCAGAAGAATATTCATCGCAACAAATTGCCGGAAAACTCGGGCTTAGCGTACGCACGGTAGAAACCCACCGAAAAAATATCGGAAATAAAATTGGCACGCACAGTGCAATAGGCGCTTTTAAGATCGCTATTCAAATGGGCCTTGTCAAAGATTACTATTATGCGCCTACCTAGCGCCAGGTAGAAACCAATACGTATTAATAGGTATTTTACACGCCAGGTCAATAGGGTAACTTTGACGAAAAAAAGTCATGAAAAAAACATTACTCTCAATTGCGTGCGCCTGTACGCTTATCAATTCAAACGGCCAATGGATAAATGCCAACTCACCATCGGCAACCGGTGTGCATGGGCTCACCGTTACTGATGGAAAACTATTTGCCGCAACTGACAATGGTGTATATTATACTACCGATGGGTCAACGTGGACCAACTCTTCAACCGGTTTGCCTGTAACTTCAGGTTTTACCTTCAACAAAACATTGCGCAGGTTTGGCAACGATATGTACAGCGGCACGCTGGGCAAGTTGTATGTATCAACCGATTTTGGGGCCAACTGGACATTTATGCCCGGTGCAGGCCCCGGTTCAGGTGATCACGCAACTTTTTATTTAAACAGTTCTGTTATGCTTTCAGGATGGGCCAGCAGTGGGGGGCTTTATTATTCCACCAATGGCGGTACAACATGGTCGGGATGCGCAGGACTGCCAAGCA
>DASPJQ010000147.1:0-4152 GCA_035628535.1 Flavobacteriales bacterium
AAAAACAAGCGAACAAACTGATGAAAACGGGGTTTTTGTTTTTACTGACCTTAAACCGGGCACATATACCGTGTTGGCTGCAGCTGCCGGCTTTACCAAGGGTTCAAAGGAGGTGACGCTTAAAGCAGGAGATATTGCCAATATTAAACTATTCATCAGCCCGTCAAAGGACAATGCTGCCGATTCTACCGTACTTGAGGGAGTTGATATTTTGTGGGAGGGAACGGTTAAAAAGACCCAGACACGGGTTTCGGTAATACGCGCTACGCCCAAAGATATTAAATCGGTACCCACCATTGGGGGTGAATCGGATATTGCCACGTATTTTCAAACTGTACCGGGTGTGATAACAACCGGTGACCAGGGCGGCCAGCTTTACGTGCGCGGTGGAGCCCCTATTCAAAATAAAGTGATGCTTGACGGAATGGTTGTATACAATCCTTTTCACTCCATAGGGTTCTTCTCGGTTTTTGATACTGACATTATTAAAACAGCCGATATTTATACCGGTGGGTACAATTCTGAATATGGGGGCCGCATTTCTTCGGTTATGGATATTACCACGCGTGACGGCAACAGGCAGGAAATGGACGGTAAAATATCAGTCAGCCCGTTTGGTGCCAAACTTTTGCTCGAAGGTCCAATTGGAAGCAAAAAGAAAAGAGGCCCTGAAGGAGCGCAACTGTCATACCTGGTAAGCGCCAAAACGTCCTACCTCGCGCAATCATCAAAAATACTTTACACCTACATTGATTCGGCCGGATTACCGTTTAACTATACTGATATTTATGCTAAAATTTCAGCCAGTACCGGAAGCGGGAGCAAGTTCAGCGCTTTCGGGTTTAATTACATTGATTCGGTAACCTATCAAACCATTTCAAAACTTAAATGGAATACCTTGGGCGGTGGGGCTAATTTTGTGTTGTTATTGCCTGGTTCGCCCATTTTAACCGAGGGGCATTTTGCCTATTCGAAATATGGCATAACGCTTGATGATAAAACATCAACTCCCAGGCTTAGTGACATTACCGGTTTTAATGGCGGTTTTGATTTCAAGTATTTCCAAAAGCGCAACGAAATTAAATACGGTATTGAGGTAATTGGTTACACTACAAATTATGAATTTACCAATGCAGCCTCGCTTAAAATTCAACAGCGCGAAGCAACCACCGAGCTGGCAGGTTATTTATCCTATAAAATAATTGCCGGGCGTTTGATCATTGAACCAGGCTTCAGGGCACATTATTATGCATCGCTTCAGAATTTTTCACCCGAGCCCCGCCTGAGTGCAAAATTCAACTTCAATGAAAATTTCAGGATGAAACTTGCCTCGGGTATTTATTCGCAAAACCTGATTTCGGCCAATAGCGACCGCGATGTGGTTAACCTGTTTTACGGTTTTCTTTCAGGTTCGGCCAATCTTCCTTCCACCTATACTACCGGGCCAGAGGGTACCGAAGTTCAACGCTCGCATGACCTGCAAAAAGCCATGCATGCCGTTTACGGTTTTGAATATGATTTAAATACTAAACTAAGCTTTAATCTTGAAGGATACTTCAAGCGTTTTTCACAGCTTACAAATATCAACCGCAACAAAATATACGATGCCGATGATGCTGATAAACCTGATTATTTAAAACTTGATTATATTATTGAAACAGGTAATGCTTACGGGGTTGACTTTGTTGCAAAATATTCGGCAAAAAAAACCTATTTATGGTTCACGTATTCGTTGGGTAAAGTAACCCGTTGGGACGGTATTCAGGAATACGCCCCGGTTTGGGACCGCAGGCATAACATTAATATTGTGTTTACCCAAAAACTGGATAAAAAAGAAAACTGGGAAGTAAATGCCCGCTGGAATTTTGGTTCGGGTTTACCGTTTACCAAAACTGCCGGTGTATACGCAAAACCTGTTCAGGCCAATATTTCAGGTGACCCAACGGCAACCAATCCTACCGACATAAGTTACGCCTTTGGAACACTGAACGGGGGGCGTTTGCCTACTTACCACCGTTTTGACATTACCATTAAACGAAAGTTTGAATTCTATAAAATGGTGAAGGCCGCAGTTGAAGGCTTACCCGATGTCCGTAAAATGCGTTCACGCCTTGAAATCAATGCAGGAGCCACAAATGTATACAACCGCGCCAACGTGTTTTATGTTGAGCGTAGCACCAATGAGGTTATAAACCAATTACCAATCATACCCACAATAGGGGCCAATTTCGAGTTTTAAACACTGCATTTACCTGCACCTTATTTTGGCTATATTTGGTCAAAACGTATCGCATGAAACTCATTTACTGTTTATTTTTTATGGCAGCCGGTATTACGGCAACAGCACAAAGCCTGAACGTACGCAAACTTCCAACCATTGAGGTGGCCAGCCAGTTTAAAAACCAAACGTTGGTTTTTATAACACTTACCGAAGACCCGGAAAACGGTCCTAAAATGGCGAAAAAAGACCCTGCCAATTACAAAATTTACCAGGAATCGATCAAAATATATAACGATGCGGCCCAGGAATACGGGCAAATGTTCGTGGGCATTTTTAAGGAGAAAAAGCACATGACCATTGATGAGATCATGAAAATGAAAGGAAGCGAATTTGCCGGGTTTGCTTTCATTCTTCCCTATACCATTACCACGGGCGGCACTTCGTATTATGAAGGCATGTTGTATGATTTATATAAGAAGGCCGACTGGGCGCTTTTGAAAGAAAACTATTATAAGCTAACTGATTTTACCACGCAGTTCTCGAAAGGCGTATTTCAGCAAGGCAGCAAGCAGCATTTCCAGTGGGGGCTTTTTTCGCGGGTTGAAATAAACGGTAAGGCTACCTGTAGTTTTTCCTATGCCATGAACTTTCCGCAAACTGAAATGCCGTTGTCAAAGGCCGACATGCTGTATATGCACAAATGCACCAAAAATTATTTTGATAAAATCATTAAAGACGGTACGTCTGATTTAAAACCATCGGATGACAATGCCTTGCTTAAAGCCAAAACGTTGTACGTGTGCAGCGCTAACCTGTTAAAAGGTTTTGAAGCAACAACACTCACATCATCCTACAAAGGAAAAGTAGAGGTTTTGTCAAAAGACCAGTATGATTCAAAATTACTGGCCGGTGAAGACGCCCTGTTTCTTGTAGTGTATCCATGGGCTTATAATAAAGGCGTAACAGCGGCATTGGCCAAACTGGCTTTTGCACACATCATACTGGATGGTAAAACAATGAATGCTGTCAAAAACTACACGCCCAACAAGGTGTTTACCGGTAAAAATGATAAATTGACGTTTGAAGGCGATTTTGAAAAAATAACCGACCAAACTGTGATTGAATACAATAAAGCATTTTAAGGGCTTTGATAATTAGGTCATTGCCTGCGGCTTAAATTTTTCTTTCTTTTTTTTATAACAAAACCCGGTACTTGGTTTTTTTGACCTATTTTTGAACCCCGTAGTAATACTTTTTTCTGGCTATGGGGCAATCAACTAAATATATTTTTGTAACCGGGGGAGTTACGTCATCACTTGGAAAAGGCATCATCTCAGCCTCATTAGCCAAACTTTTACAGGCGCGCGGGTATTCGGTAACCATTCAAAAACTGGATCCATATATTAATGTCGACCCGGGAACACTTAATCCATACGAACACGGTGAATGTTATGTGACTGAGGACGGTGCCGAAACCGATCTGGACCTGGGCCACTATGAACGCTTTTTAAATGTACCTACCTCACAGGCCAACAACGTTACAACCGGTAGAATTTACCAAAGCGTGATCAATAAAGAACGCCAGGGCGAATACCTTGGAAAAACCGTGCAAATTATTCCACACATTACCGATGAAATCAAATACCGCATCAAGTTATTGGGTAATAAAGGTGACTATGATGTGATCATTACCGAAATTGGCGGAACGGTAGGTGACATTGAATCGTTACCCTATGTTGAAGCGGTTCGCCAGCTTAAATGGGAATTGCAGCAAAACTGCATCTCCATTCATCTTACACTGGTTCCCTATTTATCGGCATCGGGTGAATTAAAAACAAAACCCACCCAGCACAGCGTAAAACAGCTCCTGGAACTGGGTGTGCAGCCCGATATTCTTGTTTGCCGGGCTGAACGTCATTTAGGACGCGAAT
>DASPJQ010000148.1:0-2738 GCA_035628535.1 Flavobacteriales bacterium
TGTTTTTGATCGTTCCGCCTTTCATCCGCGATTGGGTGTATGACTGGATAGCCAAACGCAGGAAACGATTGATTAAGGATAAATGTGAAGTGCCTACAGGGGAGTTTAAAACAAGGTTTTTGGATTAAGGAATAATTATGACCGGAGTTTTTAATTCCACAAGGTCATAAAATTCATTTAAATCCTTATTGTGGAAGCTTACACATCCCCATGTTTGGGCGCGCGAACTTTCATTGCTCCAGTCTTCTTCTGTCCAACCGTGCAATCCAATGCCCCCGCCCAGCGAAGTGTTTTGCGGTGGTTTTATTCCTGCCTTTGTGGCTTGTTCAATACGCGAGTATTGTTCTTTTGTGATTTCTTTTTTTTCCAATGCCCGTGCGGCATCAAAGGTATTGGGATATGTAAGGCAAATCCACCGGGTGCCGAGGTAAGCAGCCGACCAGTTGTTTTTTGTACTGAACGGTCCCCTGGTTTTTTCACAAATGCTGTATTCACCTTCAGGAACCTTTAAATCACCTTGTTTTTCCTTGGCACCAACAGGTTCCTGGCCCAGGGCAATCTCATATGTCTTTTTCAATGTTCCTTTTTCAAACAAATAACATTTGAACCGGCTTTTACAAATAACCACCAACCTGGATTTATAAAAGGGAACGTCTATTTTGCGATGGTTTTTTATAAAGGCGATATAATCCTTATAATTTTCCCTTACCCAGGCGGATGTTTTTCCATTAAGCAGCGGGTTAAAGCCTGCAGTGAAGTTGCACAACGTTTTTTTGCGCAGCTCTGCCTGGACCCGCATTTGCAAGGTTGAAGTGTCAAATCCGGCCTTGGCAATAATTTGTCTACGCTTTACCAGGTCCCCTTCTTTCACCATAAGATTACCTAAACCTGAATAGCCTGAATAAACATAATTCACCTTCCCATTTTCGGCAAAACGGTGTTCAATTAAAGCATTATTGCCCGATGTTGGAGCATATTTCCCTGCATAAATAACTTTTCCATCACCAATGGCGTAAACGTACGGTTGCTTGTTGTTGGCGTTAACTTCGCTGAAAAGGGGCCCGGTGTGTATACCTGCAGCAGTTGAATCACCGGTTTTACCTTTAGCGATCCACCCGCTGCCGTTTTTATCGCCAACCGGAAAATCAAACCCATTGCAAAGAGTTGAGTCCATAACGGGAAGGGAATACGGGTCAAAGGCGGCTGATTGATTGCGTTTGCCGGCCAAAGAAATCAGTACAAATAAAATGGCAGCATAAATTGACATGGGATAAAAATTATGATCCTACTTTTCGCCTCAACTCAAAATTCTGTCCCAGGTAAACCTTGCGTACCTGCTCATCGGCCGCCAGTTCTTCGGCAGTTCCCTGTTTTAGAATCCTACCTTCAAACAGCAGATAGGCCCTATCCGTTATACTAAGCGTTTCCTGCACATTATGGTCGGTAATCAATACGCCAATGTTTTTGGTTTTGAGTTTTTCAACAATCACCTGAATATCTTCCACGGCAATTGGGTCAACACCGGCAAACGGTTCATCCAGCAAAATGAATTTAGGATCAGTAGCCAGGGCACGCGCAATTTCGGTCCTTCGTTTTTCGCCACCCGATAATTTTATACCCAGGTTTTTACGCACATGGGTAAGACGAAATTCGGCAAGCAAATTTTCAAGTCGGTCATGCTGTTCAGCCCTGGTGAGGCTGGTCATTTCAAGTACTGCTTTAATGTTGTCCTCAACGCTGAGTTTTCTGAATACCGAAACTTCCTGAGGCAGGTAACCCAAACCCATTTTGGCGCGCTTGTAAACCGGTATGTGCGTTATTTCAATGTCATCGACAAAAACACGTCCTTTATCAGGACGGATCAAACCCACAATCATGTAAAACGAGGTAGTTTTGCCTGCACCATTTGGGCCAAGCAGTCCCACAATTTCGCCTTGTTTGACATTTATACTTACCCCATTCACAACAGTGCGCCCACGGTAAGTTTTATAAATATTTTCTGTTCTTAAAACCATCTCAATTCATTAGAAGTCCACATCAAAACGCGCCCTGAATCCCCATTTGGCAATACCCGGGTGATTCAGGTAAGTAAGGCGCTGTACAAAGTCAAAACGCAAAAATTTGAAAATATTTTCTACACCCACGCTAAATTCCATGTATGGTACGGTAAGGTTGTAAAGCGTACTGGGAAAAACCATTTCATTGCGGTTTTTATCACTTATGGAGCCCCACACCGCCTTAAATGTGGCCACCTCGCGCCATTTTAATTTGCGTAACAACGGAAAATGGTTGAGGAAAAATCCCTGGAAATGGTGGTATAAAAACACGCTTACATACTGGTCGCTTACAAACTCATACAAATTCATAAGGTTGAAGGCGTAATTGTCAAAGTAATAGGTGTTGTTACCGCGGTGCAATTCAAGAATGGGATAAGGCAGTGTACCGAAATATTTTCCGGCTTCAAACCGGTATTTGAAATAACCCATACCACCCACGTTGAACCAATGCTGCACACTGGTTACCACTTTATGATAATTGTAATCGCTGCCAAAAATTCCTTTTAACCCCAACGAGTATTGTACATCAAAAACAGGATAAGTGGTGCCCATGCTGGTACGGTCAAATTCACCGCTTACGTATTTTTCATCATAGGCAAAACGCAGGTAATACGTTGCTTCGGCCACCTGTACCTGGATGGGGTTAAGCGTATCGCCTGTAGCATCATCCAGTTTTTCGTA
>DASPJQ010000149.1:0-2093 GCA_035628535.1 Flavobacteriales bacterium
AGCGGGTAGGATGATTTTTTAGACAGGAATGAGAGCAGCATGAACAACATTCCCGGCAGAATATAAACCAGTTTGTTCTTATCAACCAGTTTCAAAAACATCATGAGGCCCAGCAAGGCAAAAATGAGCGCGAGCATTTCATCCCTGTTTTTAAGGCTCGCCACCACTTCGCTGTGTACCGGCATGGCCAAAAAAATCAGGGCCGTAAAAAAAGCGTGTGCCCAATGTAAATCAGGAAAAATCTTTTTTACACTCAGGTAAATCAAAAAACAGGTAATGGCATAAATCAGGATATTGAAAAAATGACTGGGTGCCGGGTTACGCCCGAAATATTCATACTCGATAGCAAATGTTACAAGTGCAATAGGACGGTACTCGTAGTTTTGTTTTTCGTTAACGCTATAGCGCGAAGAAAATATTTTGGGAATACCTGTTAACCCCAGTTCAACATTTTTGTTGTCAAGCGTTACCAATTCATCGTCCATGGAATAACCATTGTAAATGGTAGACCCGTACAGGACCATTGAAAGGGCAAAAAAGATGAGAAAAACAAAAATTTTTACAGGCTCGGTGCGTTGGTGCGAAACCGTAACCGCGGTTTTGTCAACCTTTGTAACCTGTTTTTGAGCCTGCTTTGGCTCATGTTTTTTTGGGGAGTGCTTAGCCACGCTTTAAAAATACTAAAATTAAAACACCTTGGGCAAGTGGGAATTTAAAATTGGAAGTTTTAGTATTTTTCAACAAGTCTTAAAAATTGAAAAACAAGCGGCTTTCGCTTCCTAAAACAAATTACCTTTAAATAATGGATTATTTAGATGGGTTAAACGCGGCTCAGCGCGAAGCGGTTGTGAACCTGCAAGGACCAACCATGGTAATTGCGGGTGCAGGTTCGGGAAAAACCAGGGTGCTTACGTACCGTATTGCCCATCTCATTAACAGCGGAGTAAATCCGGGTAATATACTTGCCTTAACATTTACTAACAAAGCTGCGCGTGAAATGAAAGAGCGAATTGCCAAAGTGGTGGGACCAGGCAAAGCGCAAAGTTTGTGGATGGGAACTTTCCATTCGGTTTTTGCAAAAATTTTGCGCATTGAGGCCGAAAAAATCGGTTATCCCAACGACTTTACCATTTACGATACCGCTGACAGTAAAAACCTGGTAAAATCAATTCTCAAGGAAATGAACCTTGACGATAAGATTTATAAACCCGGTATGGTATACAACCGCATTTCTTCGGCAAAAAATTCACTTATTTCATCAAAAAACTACGCGCAAAACACCGACCTGGTTGCCGAAGACCGTATGCGCGGGCAGCCACGCGTGGCTGAAATATATGCCCAGTACGATTTGCGTTGCTATAAAGCAGGCGCCATGGATTTTGACGACCTGCTTTTCAAAACAAATGTGCTTCTTCGCGATTACCCTGAAGTTTTGTACAAATACCAGCACCGCTTCCACTACATTTTGGTTGATGAGTACCAGGATACCAACTTTTCGCAATATTTAATCATTAAAAAACTGGCTGCGCTCAATGAGAACATTTGCGTGGTGGGCGATGATGCACAAAGCATTTATGGTTTCAGGGGGGCCGACATTCAAAATATTTTGAATTTCAGGAAAGATTATCCTGATGTAAAAACATTCAAGCTTGAACAAAATTACCGTTCCACAAAAGTAATTGTGAATGCTGCCAACAGCGTAATATCCAAAAATGCCGAACAGCTTGAAAAAAAGGTATGGACCCATAATGCCGAAGGGGAAAAAATAAAAGTGGTGCGCGCGCAAACCGATAACGAAGAAGGGCAACTTGTGACACAGTCCATTTTTGATACCAAAATGAACCACCAGGCCCATAACAGGGATTTTGCCATTTTGTACCGAACCAATGCCCAGTCGCGTGCCTTTGAGGAGGCCTTGCGCAAAATGAATATTCCGTACCGCATTTATGGCGGACTTTCATTTTACCAGCGTAAAGAAATAAAAGACCTGCTGGCGTATTTCAGGCTAACCGCCAACCACAATGACGAAGAGGCATTAAAGCGCATTATCAATTACCCAAAGCGCGGCATTGGCGATGCTACCGTTGATGCCC
>DASPJQ010000150.1:0-1712 GCA_035628535.1 Flavobacteriales bacterium
AAAAATTAAGGATTTATTGGCCCAGGCCGAGCTTCATAAGGGCGATGCTTACGCTATTTTGCGGTTGAAGAAAGAAGGCGAAACCCTTAGAAGGATTATGAAGAGCTATATTCATACCATTGACTCGCTCAACACCGTTAACCAGGGCCTGGTTGTTGACATCAAAAACAAAGACAAACAGATTACCGATGTAACCGCTGAACGCAACGAACTGGATGAAAAAAACAAAAACCTTTCAGAAAAAGTTGCCAAAGGATCCATTCTTCAGGCTGGCGGGATTACCTCTTCGGCCCTTCGCATCCGCAGCGGGGGTAAGCAGGTTGAAACCACAAAAGCGGGACGAACCGACATGATTAAATCATGCATGACCATCATGGAAAACCGCATTGCCAAGGCAGGAACCAAAGAAATTTATATGGTGGTAATTACACCTGAAGGGACCATTCTTTCTGATAATCCTTCGGCCACCATTAATACCGAGGAAGGAAGCATGCCTTACAGCCTGAAACGGGAAATTGAATACGCTAATGCAAACCTTGATTTGTGCATGTACGCACAGGTAAAAGAAGGTATTGAATTGAGCGCAGGCACTTATATTGTAAAAATTTACAGTGATAGGGCCCTGATCGGAAAATCAACATTCACGCTGAGATAAAACAGGTTGCGGCTACATTTTGTACGGCAAAATTGCTGCCGTTAGTGAATTATAGTTGTGGTTTGACCGTATAATTCTGGTTATACGGCTAACAAACCGCAACCAATTAATTATCATTTTGTTTTCATTTGCTTTTCAAAACCCATAAAAGAATTCAAAATTCTTACCGTTTTTATTTGACGAAAAACGCGAAAAAAAACCCGGTTTAGGCCAAGCAGTTGGATTTCGCTGACGAACGTTAGGCTAACCCTTATCAATGTCGAAAAATTTTATTTAAGCTGCTTGAAATCAAAGCAATATAACGACTTGCGTTGATTAACCCGGCACATGTTTTTAAGCCCGCAAAAGCCTGTTTAATTAAGCGGGCCCCGAAACGCAATTTTTATGCGGGTATTTTGATTTTAAAAAAAGCTATGAAAAAAATAATTCTATCCTTAAGTTGTATTTTGCTTCTTTTGAGATCAAGCGCACAGCTAACATGGAACCCGCCAGTTCGTGCAGACCAATCATTGAATCATGGTGATGTTGGGTATAACACTTCATCGGCAATAGTTAACGGTAACCCTGCAATGGTATATTATGACCAGGGTGAATTTCGCATCATGTTTGTGAGGGCATTGGACGCCACCGGCACTACATGGGGCCCGGCCGTAATAATAGATTCCGTTGATGTGTTTAATGAAAAGTTGTCACTCCAGGTTGTGAACGGTAACCCTGCAGTAGCTTATTATGGAGGCACAAACGGTAATTTATGTTACAAACGCGCAAGTGATATGAACGGTTCAACATGGGGAACCAAAGTTACGGTTGACGCATCGGGCATGACCGGTTTTTATGCCAGCATGAAAATTGTGAACGGCAATCCGGCCATTGCTTATTACGACTGGTTGAACACAACCTTAAAATATGTGCGGGCAAGCGATGCGAGTGGAACAACATGGAATACGCCTTTAACTCTGGATGGCGCCACAGTTGCCGTTGGCTCACATTGCTCCTTGAGTATTATTGCAGGCAACCCCGCTATTTCATACTCAGATGACGATAACTTTAATTTGAA
>DASPJQ010000151.1:0-7984 GCA_035628535.1 Flavobacteriales bacterium
AATTAAAAGCGAAAAAAAACTCGCCCTGGGCCGTTAGAAAGGGTGGAATTTGGTTATGGATTTATTGTTATTCACTTTCATTAGCACTACTCTTTTTATTTTTACTATCGTTTTTCCTGCACTGGTACGGAAGCTGGATTGATTTTAATGAAAAACAATTGCTGGAAGGAAAGCAACCGGAAGAAATGCTTGCTTATATAGGCAACAAAAAATTTTGGTTTGAATCGTTTCAGAACTGGCAAAGTGAATTCATTTCCATTTTCTCCATAGTTTTCCTAAGCATATTCCTGAGGCAAAAGGGCTCATCGCAATCCAAAAAAGTGAATGACCCGCATTGGAAAACGGGAGACTAAACTATGCCGCTACGCGTTGCAAAATAGCTTTGCAGGGAATAGATGAAGTAATTTTAACATGGTGTTCAGCATAAAGCGGAATGGCCATATAATCACCCGGTACCAGCGAGTGTGTTTTTCCATCAATCACAATATCACAGGTGCCTTCAAGAATGAGGAATTTTTCATATTCGTTGGTATGCACCTCTTCAGGCGCCATGTGTTTGATCCACAAAATAGCGGTGGTCATTTCAGGTGTATGGCCAATAATGCGCGCATATATGTTATCGAACTCTGCTGGCACTGATAAATCTTCACGCAACAGCCATTCGTTATAGTCGGCCGCTTTTGAGTTTTCGTTCAGCTCGGGTGGAAAACCAATTTGTTCACCGCCATAAATACGTTTCATGAAATCGAGTGAAGCCAAAATAAGCGGCTTCATGTTGGCGTGAGGCTCAACCGCAGTTTCCATGGCTTGTTTTTCAATGGCCGTTGCAATGGCGTTCATTTCATTGCGCACTTCTTCATGCAGCGCAGCCATTTTCTCTACCTCTATAGCTTCTTTTTCGCTCGCCATCCCCAGCAAATACATTTCCAGTATCCCCGACTCTATATATTCCTTTACCGAACTCATTTCATCATAAAACGGCCATAACCGTTCATGGTTGCTTTAAAATTACTACTCTCTCTTCTCTCTCCTTTCGTACTCAGCAACGGCAAACGCCCCGCCTTGGTACAACGTGTTATAAAGATTTACGAATATAAATACTAAATGGATTTTCAAGGAGAGAGTTACCGGAAATGTGACCATTGTCTCAGGGTGTTAATATATTGGTTTTCAATTTTTTGAATATTACTGATTCGGCCAGGCGAGTTTATTCAACGACATAAAGGCAATTTTTTTTATCCTGAAAATTCACCGAATGCAGGGAGGAACTTTCGTTTTTGTATGATTTCAAACAAACTAAATTTAGTTTTTTGCACAAAATTATTCCAGCTTTCCAAGGATTTTGATCTCACATCGCCTGTTTACTGCGTGCAGTTGTTCCTGCTTGTTTTTGTCTTTTTCGGCCATGATTTCTTTTTCACCGATGATAAAACCGGTTTCACCATAACCATTATGGAACAATTTGTTTAATGGGAATTCCGCACTCCTTATTCAAATAGTTAACAACGGCATTTGCTTTGGCATAGGTATGCTTTTTATTGTAAACATCATTTCCACGGCAATCGCTGTAAACACCAATCTCAACTTCAAGGTTGGGGTGTTTTTTTAAAAAGTCAGCAATCACTTTTACCGAATCGTAGGCTGTTTGATGGAAACGTGCATTGTGAAACAGGATTCTTGGCGCTAAAATAAGGTCACCTTTTTGAAAACTTGTGTCAGAAAACGATTTGTAAGTTCGCGTTGACTGCGCGCACGCACAAGATAAATTTAATGCAAGAATTATAATTAACGTTGTTTTCATTTTAATCGCGACCGCGGGTGGCTTTTTCTCCTGAAACAACGCCTGCATACCCTACGCTTTCCTGGTTCCCGTTCTTATCGTATGAAATAACGGTCCAGGAATGTGGTTGATCATCTAAATAGTGCTTTTTATAATCAAAAACCTGGTCAAGGGTTCCATTGCTTCTATACCCGGTATACTTTACGAATTCGCCTTTATTGATTTCCAAAATGAACTTCAGGCGGCCTTTATCATCATACCAGTTGTATTCTCCGTCCAGTACCACGGCTTTCCCAATTGTTTCTGTACTCCTTGGCCTCACCTCCAGCTTGTATCCTTTTCCACCGCAAGGTCCCATGGGTTGCAGGTTTTGTCCATGATGAAAAAAATCATACCGGACATATACAGCATTCACACTATCGGTCTTTTTCCAGTTTGCATCCCAATACACAATCCATTTTCCATGTTTTTTTCCATTGGCATCAAACTGGTTTATTCCGGCCTGCGCGCTGAGGAATAAATCCGTGGCGATTAAAATGAGCGTAAAGAGGGACGTTTTCATAATACATAAAATAAACTGCTTTTTTCACTCCACTCACCACCATTCGCACCGCAAGACTGAAAGTTCCCGGACATGAAATTCGAAACCTGTAACTGATTTACTCCACTTCCACGCAGCATCCGCAAGAATGCTACCCTTTAAAACCCTTACGGAATACTGCGGGAAATGAATAATTAGACCCTATAAACAGCAAAAATAATTTCGTGTTGACAAAAGCGTCTCCGCCATTTCAGGCGGAGACACCCAAATCAAACAAAACCACTTAAGTCAAACCTGTAGAAACGGGACCAGCGCAATACAGGTGAACCCAATGGAAACATCTGCGAAAAGAACGTGTGTGGTGTGTGTGTTAGTATCCTGACGAAAAAATTTTGTCAGAACGCTGACATTTTATTGTTACTGTCTAAAATTGTCAGCATGTGATGTGTAAAAAAATCGTGTGTGCTATATTATGGTGTGTGTGATGTGCGGGGGTTAAATAAGTTTGCAGTTTATTCATTCGTAGTTACGGTTGTAACATTTATAGTTTAATTTCTGTACGTTTTAACAAGTTTTCCAATTCTGACCAACCTGAAACATTGATGCGTGTCATTTTTAAAACCTGCTCACCGGTTTTTAGTTCCATGGCCGCTTTGTATTCTTTTTCATCCATGCCATATAACCGGTTATCGCTTGTTAACAGCAACACCATTTTCGGGTCTTTGCTTTTGATGATCTCACCGGAATTTACTGCCAATATGTTTCCTGCCTTGCGGTCCATCATGCAAATACTGTTGATATCGCGTATCAACTTACCGGCTTCATCCAAATAGGTCGCTTTCAAACGTACTGCATCAGCTGCCGGTACAACTTTTGCACAATAAAACATCCCGGTTTTTGTACAGGTCAATCCACCTTTAACATTACCCGAGTCCTCGTTCTTTTTCGGTTCATAAGCCAATTTCCAGTTGCCCGCGGTTGTATACGCCCCGTCTTTCTTTTTACGCCTGCCTTTTTCAGCTCCGCCCTGGGCATTGCGTGCAGAATCTTTAATTACATAGGAAGCGCCCGATTTGAAAAGGTGTATGCGCGTGGCTTTGTAATTTGCCTTACCTTTTTTTTCCATATTGATTTTTCCATCAGTTGGCTTCTGTTCTTTCCCGTGATGGCCTGGCGCATCAAATGTATACCGAACCGTGCCAGTATCCATCATGGTATACACTTCATGCGTCCTGCGCCATACGTTTTTATTTGGTTTCCGCTGCATTAACTTCACTTTTACAATGGAAACTTTGTTTTGGAATACTTTTACATTTTTAACGGTCATTTTCTTATAACCCCGGCATTGTGCAATAACATCATAGGTCCCCGGCTGATGCACAAGGGTGCGGTAATTTGAATCGACATTGGCATTAGTCGCGTACCAGGCTGTAGGTGTACCTGCTACGTGAGCGTCTGCCAATTCAAGCACCACACCCGTTTCTGCATCAACTATTTTTACTAAAATTTTTCCAAGGGCTTCTCCTTTTCCTGTGCGTGCACGCAATTCAAATTTGGTAGCACGGCTTACAACCGGTGATCCCTTTTGTTTGAATTCAACTTTTTTCTTTTTCTCCCATTGCTGGTTATTGCTATTGAACGCCAGGAAATAGGTGCTGTCAGCCTGTTGTTTTACATTGTAATCAATCTTAAATGATTTCCCGTCCTGGATGAACACTTCCTCACCCTGGCTATACAAGCGCACTTCAAACATGCCGGCCGATTGCAACGAGAAGTTTTTCCCGTTTTCATTCCAGGTTGAATTCATTTTGCTGAAAGCGATTTGAGCCGGGTCAGTGAACTCGCGGTAACGGAACTCAACGGTGCCTTTAATTTTATTGCCATTTTTATCAACCACGATTCCACCCGGAAAATGAATGAATGATCCTGATCCCGCCATTACAATGGTATCGGTGCCTTTTTCGGCATTAAATTCAAGACGGGTGTAAACCGGGCTTAAATCGGTATACTTATAATCGGCTGTATAATTATCTATATCATAACCGTTGATGGAATTACCATTCGCATTCCTTTCCGGGTTGGGATTTATTATATTGCGACTGCTGATTGTTTTTGGCGGAATTACTGCAACGGGATTTTCTTCTTTAACGGGATCAACAGCCGGTGCCTCAATTCGCTTTTTTGTGTCTCCGGCAGGAACGGTTTGTGCAATTTGTTTTGTTTCTTCTTTTGGCGAATTATCAAGCGTGCTTACATAATAAACTGACGCCACTGCGCTACCCAAACAAGCCAGGCCGATAAATGAATTCAGAACAATTGTTTTCCAGGCGAACGTTTTGGCAGGAACAGCAGTATATGCCAGGTGGAATGAAGCAAGTTCCGATTTGAAAGCATTGGTGCGAATGCGTTCGGCAATCTGGCGTTGAATGTTCACTTCTTCGCGCAGCCCTTCGTCATTCATAAGCCTGTTTTCAAACAGCGCTTTGTCGTGCGGTGAAAGTCGCCCCTCCAGGTAGTTCTCAATCTGTTCTATATGGTTCAGTTCGTTTCTCATGAACGGTTACTTTCAGTTAAATTCAATTCGGCCGCCAGGTTGCGAGCGCGCTCCAGGCATTTGTATTTTTGTGTTTTAGCGGTATCAACATTTTTATATCCCAGGGCTTGTGCAATTTCATCCATCGACATTTTTGAAAAATAGGTCATCCTTAAAATCCCGGCACATTTTTCGCCCAGTGTTCCAAGGATCTCATCCAGCCATTTGAATTTCTCTTCTTCTTCCAGCATGGCTTTTATATCTTCTTCGTCACCCGGTGTATTTTCACATACAAAATTTACCTGGCGGTTTTTCTTCTTTAAAATATCCTTCCACATATATTTTGTTATGCTGAAAAGATAGGTGTTGACGTTTGCGGTCAATGTAAAATCGCTTTTTTGAACGTTGCGGTACAGAACCATAATGCATTCCTGGAATACATCACGCGCATCATCATCATTGCCCCCGTGTGTTTTTATAAAATGCCTGATTGTCGGATAACCCTTGTAGAGCTCTTCAAGCGCCTTGTTGGGCTGGCCTGACCTGAGTTGCGCTATTAGGGTTGCATTGTTCATGTAGTCGTTCAGGGGTTTATGGGTTATAACGGTATAAGTAACCCTGAATGGGTGTTTTTTAAAAAAAATAATTGTTTCGCGTTGTTTTTGAGGATATTAAGATAGCAAAAAAATTACTATTGGATCTGGTTCACGCAAATTTTAACGGTTTTTAAGGTATGATGGCTCGCAGGGCTTCTTACTTTCTCGCGCCAAAACCGCTTCGGGGTTATATGCAAAGAAGTAAAACTTGAATTGGGATTCAAAGCAGGTGTAGTTGTGAAAAACAAAGTCATTGTAGAAATTAAATCAATTGAAGCGATTAACAATGTACATCCTAAACAAGCATTGAAATATTTAAAACCTGGCCTGCTAATTAATTTCAATGAAGTTCTTTAAAGATTGGATTAAGAAGGATTGCAAATGGCCTTTATGAAAGAAACATTGGATAGTAAGCAGCGAATCCGTACGTTGTGTAGCTGTTCCTGATAGCTTGGGAGTTGCGGGATACTGCACAGGATTTTAAATCTAAAAAATCCTTAAATCGGTGTGAACACCTCACTCCAATTCCGTAAAACGAAGCATGGGCATTCAAAAAAAATACCATGCCGAACATTATCTCATCAAAGACAATGGTGTTTTTCCAAACAACAAAAATTTGCCTGTTATTCTTTATAAGTCGGTTTTTGACCTGCCTTTTTTTCGTCCTGGGCACTTTATCAAAAAAACATTTGCCAGTCACAACTGGACCAATTCGTGGAAAAACAGCATGTACGATTATCACCATTACCATAGTGTAACCCACGAGGTATTGGGCGTATACAAAGGTGAAACGCAGGTGCAGCTGGGTGGTGAGAACGGCATCAGGTTACTGCTTGAAGAAGGTGATGTGTTGATCATTCCTGCCGGGGTGGCACACAAAAACCTTACGCCACAAAAAAGATTCAAATGCGTAGGTGCCTACCCTTCGGGCAAACAGTACGACATGAATTACGGGAGACCTGAAGAACGTCCGCGAACCGATACAAATATTGCCAACGTAACGTTACCCGACCAGGACCCGGTATATGGAACACAGGGCGAACTTAAAAAATACTGGAAACACTAAGAAGTATCAATGATCACGACTATAGAATGTAGTTTTATGTTAAATTTTTTATACGTGTTGCTGCCTGTCTCTTTATTCACCTTATTTTTTAGCATTTAATTGTGCCAACGCTTCATTTCAATACCACGCGGGTTGCCGATTTACCCCTGCATTACGGACATGTTCCCCCATGGCTTGCCCAACGCATGGCCTTGTTGGGTGGCGCCATTGTTGAATCGGTTTTACAGGAATACGGAAAAAAAGCGTTCCTGAGCCGCATGAGCGACCCGCTATGGTTCCAGGCATTGGGATGTGTATTAGGTATGGATTGGCATTCATCGGGTATTACCACTTCGGTAATGGGTGCACTTAAAAAAGCCATCAACCCGAAATCGCATGAGTTGGGCATTTATATATGCGGAGGAAAGGGAAGGTTTTCAAAACAAACGCCAGCAGAACTGTTGATGATTTCCCAAAAACTCGGGTTAAACGGAGATGAACTTATACGTTCAAGTAAACTCACTGCCAAAGTTGACAACACGGCCATACAGGACGGGTTTCAATTATACCTGCATTCGTTTGTTTTGAGCAGCGAGGGTGAATGGACCGTTGTGCAACAAGGCATGAACGGCAGCAATGGTATGGCCCGCAGGTACCATTGGCACAGTTCAGCTATAAAATCATATGTTGAAGATCCACACACGTTTATTTACGGAAAAAACCAGGGAATTATTTTAAACCTGGCCGACAAAAAAGCCAACGCTTCTCATGAGGCCATGCTTGAAATTACGCGCGAGGACCCGGGTAAAATGTTTTCCGAAATCCAAAAAATTATTATGCCTGCGCACCATGCCGTACGTGCAAAAGACGTAAACCTAAAACGGCTTGGCAGTGTACTGGCGCTTGCGCACGAAAAAAACCTGCGTGATTTTGAATCGTTGCTGCTGCTTGAAGGTGTTGGGCCGCGTACCATACAATCACTGGCGCTGGTAAGCGAAGTTATACATGGAACACCCATACGGTTTACCGATCCGGCCAGGTTTTCATTTGCCCACGGTGGAAAAGACGGTCATCCTTTTCCTGTTCCTACAAAGGTATATGATGAAACCATTCACATTTTACAGGATTCGGTTGAGAAAGCAAAAATTGGCGATGCTGACAAACAACAAGCCATTAAAAACCTGGGGCACCTGGCTCAAATGCTGGAAGAGAATTTTGAACCCGATGAAAAATTGTTTGATACGGTAATAGAACGCGAACGCAATGAGTCGCATAAATTTGGTGGACGAACTGTATTCGGGAAAGCAAAGCCACCTACAAAAGATCCGGATCAGCTGGAGTTGTTTTAACGTGTTAACGTTAAACATATTGAACCCTTAACACCGTTAACAATCAGGCAACCGGTTTCAAAAATCACACCCCTTATACCTATGTTATTTGAACCTGCATGCACACGAACAACCTGCATATATCTTACACCTTTACCTCT
>DASPJQ010000152.1:0-3080 GCA_035628535.1 Flavobacteriales bacterium
CAGCACAAATAGCTGCCCGATCAGGTATTCCAGCGTAAAGCTGAATGAATAAGGCGTGCTGTTTCGTTCAGATAAATGGTATTTGATTGATGGGAAACCTGCCTGCACCTGCCACAAAAAATGCGGGACCAGGCAGGCGGCCGAAACTGCGGCAGCCAGCCAAAAATAGCGGTTAAGTAAAAGTTTCAAATTTGACAAAACGGTCAGCCCTACAATAACAATTCCATGATATTTGGATAAAATCATAAGCGCGCCAGCAATTCCAAGCAAAAGTGATTTTATGAATGTGGGGTTGATGGTAAATTCACGGTACAGTAATAGGTAAACCGATAAAAAAAATATCAACGGTGAATCGGGAATGGCAAAAAAACCGGTGAAATGAAGTATTCCCACCGATGCCACCAGGCAATAAAAAATGCGCAGATCCTTGGGCCGTACTATGCGCTCCCACAGTAAGATGGTACACACACCCATAATAATACTTATAAACCGTATCCCTAATTCGTTCGGAAACAAAAAATACCCTGCTTTTATAAGTGCGGCAATAACGGGCGGGTGGTCAAAATAACCCCATTCCAGTTTTTTGGAATACAACCAGTAATAGGCTTCATCAGCATTAAGCTCTGTAAAATACGCCTGTATAAGCAGACTTATCACCCAAAGTGAATAAAACAGGATCCTGATGCGCGAATGGCTGCTGGTGTTCATATACACGATGATCTTACAAACTTCATAAATATACTATAATGGGGGCCTGATTGTAACAATTAATTCTTTCAGGGGGTTGTGCTACATGGTGAAATAATCCCGGAGATAGGTGATTCTACGATTGTTTCACAGTATTGTGTTACCGAACAAAGAACAGGATTTTTTATGGTGTATAATTTATTTATGGTGTATAATTTATTTTGTAACTTGGTTAAAATTTAAACCCCATGGGCTTTTTCGATCGCCTTTCAACAGGCTGGAACTTATCCATGCAATGCTTTTCAGTATTGCGTAAAAACAAGCAATTGGTTGTGTTTCCATTGCTCTCAACGCTTTCACTCATTGTAGTGGCATTTTCGTTTATTGCCATTTTGCTTGTACCCAACGGCTGGGACGTTGAACAAACCATTAACAGGGCCGATCCGATGTATTGGGTTGCCGGTTTTTTGTTTTACCTGGCCAATTATTTTATCATCATATTTTTCAATATGGCATTGGTACATTGCGTGCGCATTTATTTCCAGGGTGGAAATCCAACCATTGGGGCCGGGCTTTCATTCAGTGTAAGCAGACTGGGTGTGATTTTTGGTTGGGCCAGCGTTGCCGCAACGGTTGGTTTATTTTTTAAAGCCTTGCAGGAAGGTGGTGGCAAAGTGGGTGAAATTGTTGCTGCAATTTTAGGGATAGTTTGGTCCGTTATGACCTTTTTTGTGGTTCCTGTTATTGCTTATGAAAATGTTGGGCCAATAGCTGCCATCAAACGTTCATCATCCATTATGAAAGAAAAATGGGGTGAGTCAGCAGGCGCCTCATTCAGCTTTTTCGGCATTCAGCTTCTCGGGTTCTTTTGCCTTGTACTCCCGTTGTTCTTCATAGGTTCAATCATAAATATACCGGCCGGCATTGTTCTTGGCATTATCGGTTTATTTATTTTGGGCAGCATCATTTCGGCTGCGCAAACCATTTTTATTGCAGCCATATACCATAAACTGCACAATGAACCGGCCCCTGACTTCAACGACCAGACGCTGGACGGATTATTCATTAAGAAAGAATCAAAGGGAATTTTTGGTTAGATCATAAACCATAAACCGGGAACTGAAATTTTCATATATATGTTGAACCGGGTACTGCCGGGAAACCTTCTTTAATAACCGTGGCCACCGTTTCGTTTATTGCATTCATGTTGTTGGGTTATGGTTCAGTCAACCTGCTCAAACCGCGTCATGCTGTCATGGGGGTGCTGCACGTCATTGTTTTCCCCTTTATTTTTCTTGTATCCACAGTTGCGGTTATGTGTAAAGGCAACGCGTATATTGCCGGCCAGTTAACCGCGCAGTGCCTGGTAGCAACCGTTTGCACAATTATACTTATGCTTGTTATGCTTTTGCAAAAGGTGAATAAACATCAACATGTAAAGACGCATTCCAATGCGTTATCAAAAAGCGATTTACAAGCCTTTCAAAAAGCCTTTGACAAACTTGATATGAACCAGGCAGGCATTTCAGAAATGTTTGCGGGTTATGGTGAAAAAGGCGTTGATTTTTTTATCCTGGTCCGCGCAAATGAACAAACGATAAATGAGGCGCACCTGCTTGAATTGTTACACAAAGAATTTTATAAGCATGTAAAGTTCGGTTTTATTAAACTGGATGGAGACCAGCTAAACGAAAACCTGGTCCATAAATCAAGCCTGGTTAAAAAAGTATAGCAGGATATCATTAATAGCATTTTCGGTTGTTACCTTGTAAACTTCCTGAACTCACCTACCCTTAAAAAAGGACCAATCACCCGTTTTAAACGGCACTACACCAAGAAAGCAATTTGCATTGGTTCAGTTTGATTTAAGTTTAGCCAAACCAATAAAATTTAAACGTATGGACATAAAAAACATCCCATTAAATCCGCTGATTGCGTTACGTGAAAAGCATAAAGAACTTATAGAACTGACCGGTTATGCAGGTTACAAACCTGAAAAAATCATGCGGTTGTATCCTGATGTAAAATCACCGGTACATATTGAATTTCCCGTTGAATCAATCCTGCACATTGAGCTGACCTGCAAGGACTGTGGCGAATCAACCAGGATTACGGTATACCTGCAGGCAGAAACTGAAATAAAGTTGATTGAACCCATTAAAGCGGGTGGGTACAACCCCCATAAGTATAACCCTTTTGGCGAAGTGCCGCAATACCCACATCTTCCTTTTGGTCAAATACCACAGTTCCCGCGTCTGCCGTGGAATATATTTCCCAATCCTGCATGTGCTGAAAGGTGCATCCAGGCAATTGCGCGCAACCAGGGTTATTTCGTATTGGTTGATGGAGGTCGTAATACCATACGGTATGTTTTGACACAGGAAGGCAAAAAC
>DASPJQ010000153.1:0-1168 GCA_035628535.1 Flavobacteriales bacterium
GCGAGTAAAAGCACGGAAAAGATTTTCTTTTTCATGATTTGAAAAGTTTTGACGTACCTCAACTAAAAGTTTAGCCACTTGCAGCAAGTTTGCCCGATTCGAAGAAAAAGATCAAAAAGTAAAAATTTGGCGGGGGTAAATTTGCTTCATGCTGGCTTTTGGTTTAATTGATAACGTGAATTTCCAGTTTTTTTTCAGAACAAACAAGCCTCTCTAACCTATAAAACCGGAAATATCCACAACGCATAAAAAACTGTACAACAGGATATTTCCGTCAATTTCGGTAAACCTTTTATGCAGGGTTTATCTCATTTTAATGAAACGCTTGCCGGCACGGCAATTCAGCCATTTTGTCCGGTCTAATACGGGCTGACAAATTATTCCAATTCATACTTTAAAGGCTGGTTTTCATCGCCCTGCTGGTAGGGTACGCCAAGAAGAAATAACTCCATCATTTCGTCGTTGGCATTAAAAGAAGAGTAAATGTCCCGGGGAGGGTTATATGGATTTTCAGGGTTATTGTTCGTGTTGTCATAGGTCGCAAAGAAATGAACAACTGTGCCTGCCTGCAACTTAATGTACCGCGGAAACTTGTAGGTGTATTGCCAGTCAAAATCCCACGCATTGATGCGTAATAGCTGAATCGTATCATGAGCCGGGGTTACAGCGTAAGCGAGCATCCTTTTGCATAAATGATGTGCGTGGGGAAGAATTGCAAAGACGGAAAAGTCTGCCTCCACCGTATTTTTTGCGTGAAAAGTTTTTACCGTGTTAGCAGCAATCATGAGCGGGCCATTTTCAATATCATAGGCGCCATGCAGTTCAACAGTTTCGAGGTAACGATCCGGCTTACGCTGCGATTTGTAAACATATAACACACTGGAATCAGTTTGCTCAACAGGTGCCGGGGGATAGTGAATCAAAAAGATGTAATCATCTTTCATCGGGAGTTTTTTTGCCACGCCGGCGGGAAAACTTTCAATGGTGTTTCCCGGCAGCCATCCGGTAACGTAATCATAGCCGCGAAAGAAATTGGCTCCTTCATAACTGTAAGTAACCAGCATTTTCAATGTGTCGTCTTTCCGGATTGGAATTAAATCCGTAGCAGAATTCGCAAGCAATTCAGCATGATGTACAGCCTTCCTGTTTCCGGGAACAAATTCAAATC
>DASPJQ010000154.1:0-4052 GCA_035628535.1 Flavobacteriales bacterium
CAATGCTTCCGCCTACGGTAGCTTCATCCTGGTTGGTTAAAAGCTGCTGCGCTTCAAGACCGCCCATAAGCGTAATTTTAAGTGCTTCGGCTCCCCTGAACAGGTTTTTATTTCTATAACTTAAATCGCCTGCTATTCCCAGGTTACCCCCGCGGTTGGTCCCTTTGGCTTCCAGTTTAAATGTTTGCCTGGGCAACGGTTTTAAGTAAATAAAGGCATCAAGGACCGGGTTGACAGGATCAACCAGGTTGGGTTTAAACACAATGTTGGTTGATTTATAAATGCCCAATGATGTAAGCTTTTTGTAGGTGGACTCAACCTCTTTGGCACGGTAATAATAACCACGGTTTATATAAATGTGCCGTGATAGGTTTGAAGGACGCACCGAAGGCCTGCCATGGTAGATTATTATATATTCATGTTCTTTATCCTTGTAAGTACTGGTGTCTGAAGCAATGCTGTCATTGGCAATATGATCGGTAAAAATATAAATGTTGTTGACCAGGTAGCGCCTGTGGTTTTCATACCACGTAGAATCTGAATCATAATCTTTTCGAAGCAGCCGTGCAACACTCATGGTAAGTTGTACACGTTGGGCGCCAAGTGTGCTGTCAATTTTAAATGAAAAAAAATCTTTGCTGATATCATAATAACCGCGGTCTTTAAGATACGTAATCAGGCGTGACCGTTCGGCATCAAGCACATCAATGTCAAGCAGGTCGTTTTCCTTGATTAACGTTTCATCCGATGCCGATTTGATGACTTTAAGCAATTTTTTATCCTCGCTGGTTATTTTGAATGTGTCAATTGTATAAGGTTTAAGCGTAGTAACAAAATAATATAGGTATGCTTTTTTGTGGGCGCTGTCAAGCCCAATGGAATCGCTAACCCTGTTGTTGAAATAGCCTTTTTTAAAAAGATAATTGTGCAGGTTTTTGGTTGATGAACGCACTTTGGCCGAATCAAGCAATACAGGCGCTTCGCCTACGGAATTACGTATCCAATTACCAAAACGTTCTTTGCGCGATTTTTTCAGGGGTTTGGGTGATTTTCCTTTCCTTTTTCGTTTCTCATTGCGGTGTTTGATGCGCGCGTGTTTTTTTTGGGTTTTATGGTGCATTTTAACCGTGTCAGGAATGTTGTAAAGCCATAGGTGAAAACGGGGTTTGCCGAATATTTTACGGTTGGGCTGTGTTTTTAATACGGCATGCAATTCGCTTTGATTGATTTTATCACCTTTAACCTCAATGGTATTTTTTTCAACCAGGTATTGTCCGGGAGAAAGTCGTTTGGTATAATTGCAGCCACTCGCAAAAAAACAGGTTAACAATATAGCGGTAATTATTTTATTTACAGGCCTGGGCAAGAGGGCAATTTTATGGTTAATTTTGATCCGTATTAACGGGCCTTTGCTGGTAAACAGTCCCCATAAGGCCCGGACAGGCAAATATAATGAACACCGGCTTAACAAAAGGACAAATACAATTTATTAAGGAACTCCAGCAAAAAGAAGGCCGTAAATTGCACGGTTTGTTTATTGTTGAAGGTGAAAAGTTGACAAACGAACTGGCCTGCACGGGACATGAAATAAAACACCTTTACTATACAACGGCATTTGAAGGGCAGGCGCTTAGTTTAATTCCTGAAGCTCAAAAGGTTACTGAAAAGGAACTGGAGCGTATAACATGTCTTACAACTCCCAACAAGGTTTTGGCATTGGTAAAAATACCAACGCATACCTTACCGGGTGGTAATGAAAATAAAATAATTTATTGCTGCCAGTTGCAGGATCCTGGTAATGCCGGCACCATTTTGCGAATTGCCGATTGGTATGGTTTAAACAAGGTCATATTTAGTGCAAATTCGGTAGATGTATTTTCTCCCAAAGTAGTACAGGCATCAATGGGTGCGGTTTTAAGAATCAACTGTTCATATGACAATGAAAAAAATGAGTTGCTTGATGCGTTAAAGCTCAGGAATTATGCCGTAATTGCAGCCGATATGCAGGGTAAAAAACTCGGTTCTTTCGGTTTCCCTGAAAAAACTGTTTTGGTAATGGGTAGCGAGTCGCATGGAATCAGCAATGGAATCAAAAACAGGATTGATGAATATGTAACCATTGAACGAGCAGGTAAGGCCGAATCGCTAAACGTTGGAGTTGCATGCGGCATTATTTGCCAGAAAATGATTTTTAATTGAAACCATGATAAAAATATTACCAATTGTAGGTCTACTGCTTTTCGTTTCAGCCTGTGAAGGTGAAAAAAAAACAGAAAATAAAGAACCACAAAAAACCAATACGCTTGAAACAACAGCCACGGACAAAGACACCATTACGTTTACGCTTGAAGACATTGATGAGAAAAGCTATTGCAGGCTTGTTGAAAAAGCCGGTTATTGTAAAAAAAACGGTTTCGGCTCATGGGCACAGGATTCGCTCAATGAAATAAAATTGTTGAAAGATAACAGACGCGTTGTTAAACGAAAAGGTAATAAATTAACGTTTACCATTGGAAAAAACAACCTTGAATACAAAAACGTTCGTGATGAAATGTCGGGTGAATATGTTATTTACCGCCTTGTTGACATGAATGACGAATACGCAGTGCTTGCGCTTTTGTATTACGAAGGACACGAATACATGGTGCTTAACCATAAAACGGGCAAGTCATTTAAAACCTGGGGGAGACCAATTTTCAACGCGAGCAAGTCAATGGTTGCAAGCGGTAACTATGATCTTGCAGCAGGCTATTCCAACAACGGATTGCAGGTTTTTACGAATGAGAACGGTAAATGGGATTTAAAAATGGCGCGGCTGCTGGACGATTGGGGTCCCTCAGGCCTGTGGTGGGTAAACGATTCGGTTATTGCCAGCATGAAAAACCGTATGATTGAGACCAGTAAAGGTGCCACTGATACGACTACGTTTGTGAAAATACTGTTAAAGAAAGAAAAAATCAATTGAAAAAAAACAGCTAGCTGCGTTATAAGGCAGGCAGATGGGAATGAAAACAAAAACACTGAAAAAAAATAAAGTCAATGTAGTTACGCTCGGATGTTCGAAAAACATTTACGATTCCGAAGTGCTCATGAACCAGTTACAGGCCAATAAGTTTGAAGTTGAACATGAAGGCAATTCGACCGATTCAGCCATTGTTATTATAAATACCTGTGGGTTTATTGAAAATGCCAAACAGGAAAGCATTGATACTATCATACGTTATACCGAAGCCAAAAAAAAAGGCCTGGTTGAAAAAGTATACGTAACGGGATGTTTAAGCGAAAGGTATAAACCCGATCTTGAAAAAGAAATTCCTGAAGTTGATGCGTATTTCGGAACCCGTGATTTACCCAAGCTGTTAAAAACATTAAAAGCCGATTATAAACACGAGCTGGTAGGCGAGCGGCTGTTATCAACGCCCTCGCATTTTGCGTATTTTAAAATATCGGAAGGTTGTGACAGACCGTGCTCTTTTTGCGCCATACCATTAATGCGCGGCAAACACATTTCAACACCGGTTGAGGAACTGGTGAAACAGGCAAAACACCTTGCAAAAAACGGCACTAAAGAATTACTCATTATTGCACAGGATTCCACGTATTACGGGCTTGATATTTACAAGGAGCGAAAGCTGGCCTGGTTGCTCAATGCGCTCTCAGAAGTTGATGGCATTGAATGGTTGCGTTTGCATTACGCTTTTCCGGGCGGTTTTCCTGAAGACGTCCTGGATGCTATGGCCGCTAACCCGAAAATATGCAAATACCTTGATATACCTTTGCAACATATAAGTGATAATATGCTTAAAAGTATGCGCAGGGGAACCACCAAACAAAAAACAATTGATCTTGTAAATAAAATGCGTGACAAGGTACCCGGCATAGCCATCCGTACAACGCTTATTTGCGGGTATCCGGGCGAAACGCAGGAGGACCACGATGAAATGCTGACGTGGGTTGAACAAACGCGTTTTGACAGACTGGGCGCTTTTACCTATTCACACGAAGAAAATACCCATGCCTTTGGCTTAAAAGATGACGTACCGGCCATCATA
>DASPJQ010000155.1:0-1429 GCA_035628535.1 Flavobacteriales bacterium
TGCCGACCAGGACTGTGAAGGCAATGCCATTGGCGGCCTGAGCGTGGGGGAACCGGAAAAAGAAATGTATGAATGCACGCAGTTGGTGACCGAAATACTACCTGCGCATAAACCACGTTATTTAATGGGCGTAGGCACACCCGGCAATATTCTTGAATGCATTGCATTGGGTATTGATATGTTTGACTGCGTAATGCCAACGCGCAATGCACGCAACGGAATGTTGTTTACCAAAAACGGCATTATTAACATACGCAATGAAAAGTGGAAGGACGATTTTTCGCCCATTGAAGAAGGCGGGGCAAGCCATGTTGACCAAATGTACAGCAAAGCCTATTTACGGCATTTGATGATAGCCAAAGAAATGTTGGGCGCACAACTTGCAACCCTGCATAACCTGGCATTTTATTTATGGCTGGTAAATACTGCGCGTGAAAAAATAATGGAAGGCAACTTTGCCGAATGGAAAAAAACAATGGTTGAAAAAGTAAAAACACGGTTGTAAAATTAAATGGCCACTGATAGCACAGATACAACAAAAATGCAAACGGTATTAGCTTTTATACGTTAATATGGCAAAAAAATCAGTGTCAATCTGTGCTATCTGTGGTTGAATAATAGATCTGTATTTGAAGAAACTCGACTGGTATATCATCAAGAAATTTTTAGGGACCTTTATTTTCGTCCTGTTCCTGATCATGACCATAGCCATTGTGTTTGACATCAGTGAACGCATGGAAGAGTTCCTGAAAACAAAACCCCCGTTAAAAGCCATTATTTTTGATTACTACCAGAACTTTTTTTATTTCTGGAGTAACCAGTTCAGCTTCCTCATTATTTTTATCGCGGTTATTTTTTTCACGTCAAAACTGGCGCAAAACAGCGAAGTGATTGCTATACTGAGCAGCGGGGTGAGTTTCCCGCGGTTTTTGCGTCCTTACCTTGTTACTGCCACATTGCTTACGGCCGTTTCGTTGTATACCAACCATTTTGTTTTACCCAAAGCCAACAAAACGCTTAAAGAATTTGAGGCGCGTTACGTGTGGAATAAAATGACTTATACACGCGTACACCGCGAAATGGACAAGGGGCTGTACGCATTCATCAACAGTTATTACGATGGTAAAGTTGATTTCATGTGGATTGAAAAATGGGAGGGACCAAAATTGCAATCGGTGTTTTATGCATCAAGGGCTTATTGCGACTCGCTTTCAAAAGACTGGCGATTTGAAGATTATTTTCAGCGCAGGATATATGACAATCATGAAGAAATACGTTCGGGCGCCAAACTCGATACCACGTTGGGTTTCAGCATAAGCGATTTTGGCATGCGCACCGAATGGGCCACCACCATGAGCAGTTTTGAGCTTTCAGATTATATACGCAAGGAAAAAGAAAGGGGCAATGAAGAAATTATTTCTTACGAAAG
>DASPJQ010000156.1:0-1064 GCA_035628535.1 Flavobacteriales bacterium
TAGTATTTATTGGAATGTGTTTGGGGGAAGGACCTTAGGCACCTTGCCTTATCTATATCTTGATATTGCACCAGGCAATGAAACGTATTATTATAATCGTTTTGCCTTTAATATGATGAACCGGTTTGAATTCATTCACGATAAATATGCAGGCATCAACTTCGAGCACAATTTTGGAAATGGTTTATTTCGGTTTATACCATTTACCAGAAAACTAAAGTTCCGCCAGTTTTGGACAGCGAAAACATTATGGGGAGGTCTTTCAGAAAAGAATAAACAATTGAATTTTGTGAATGGTGCACCATTCCAATCCCTTGATGGTAAAACCTATCTTGAATTAGGGACAGGAGTTGATAATATTTTGAAGGTTCTAAGGGTTGATCTTATATGGAGGCCCTTACCTCGAAGCCGTTCTGCCGTTAATCCGCAACGTTTTGGCGTGTTTGGTAGTTTCCGTTTTGCATTTTGATTAAGGCTCGTAAAGAAATCCAATAAAAAAAGCCTTCCTATTAAAGGAAGGCTTCAATAAAAACACATTTATAATTACGCAATCGTAATGCTTTCATCTAAATACACATCCTGAATAGCATTCAACATTTTTACCCCATCTTCAAACGGACGTTGGAATGCTTTACGGCCTAAGATCAATCCCATACCACCGGCACGTTTGTTTACCACTGCTGTTGTCACTGCTTCTACCAAATCACTTTCACCTTTACTTTCACCACCACTGTTAATTAAACCTACACGTCCACTATAGCAATTTAATACCTGGTAACGGGTTAAGTCAATTGGGTGATCAGAGGTTAATTTTTCATACACCAACTTATGTGTTTTACCATGTTTGGTTGCATTGTAACCTCCATTGTTTGTTGGTAGTTTTTGTTTGATGATATCAGCCTGCAACGTAACACCTAAATGGTTCGCTTGTCCGGTTAAGTCGGCGGCAGTGTGATAGTCTACACCTTCAACTTTGAAAGCATTGTTACGTGTATAGCACCATAAAATGGTAGCCATACCTAATTGATGTGCATATTCAAAGGCTTCAGCCACTTCTTTTAATT
>DASPJQ010000157.1:0-3186 GCA_035628535.1 Flavobacteriales bacterium
ATAATTTACAGTTCGCGGTTTACAGTTGGAATGAACCTTGATGTGCATGGGCTTACTGCCGGGGTTTATTATGTGAGTTTAGGTAATGAGATGAGAAAGATTGTAGTGGCCAATTTTTAGTTCTGTTATACAGGGAAAAATAAAGATCTGGGTTATTGATCCAAGATTATCGTGATTGAAATGGGATGAAAATATATGGCAAACAGGTTACTCTTTAAAGCGTAGAAATACGCAATTATCATTTTTCATCATTCAATCAAACCAATTTATTCAAAATTTAAATTTAGTATCTTGCATAAAAACCAATTTTTTATGGGGGCTTTATTTAACGCAAAAGGGAAAAACGGCCTGTGCATCCTGGCCGAAGGCGATTCATGGTTTCACTACCCCAGCATTACAGGGGTGCGCAACATTATTACTCATTTGCAAAAAATGGGATACAACGTAAAAAACATGAGCACCTGCGGGCACAACCTGGTTGACATGGTTTACGGTACCATTATCAACCGCAAGCATGATTACATAGGTAACCAGCAAATTGATCAGACCTTGCACCAGGTGGATAAATTAAAACCAGATATTGTTTTGCTTTCAGGTGGGGGTAACGATGTGTGTGGCGATGAACTGGAAGGGTTCATTAATCACTCCAAGTCAGGATTGCCTATCTTACGCATGCAAACCCTTGATTATTTCATTGACAACGTGCTTAAGACCGCGTACCAGGATTTTTTTAAACGGGTAAAAGAAGTTAAGCCCGATGTTCACTTTATTATTCACGGCTATGCTTACCCGCCATGCAGTGGTGATGGGGTGGGGCTTGACCTGAAAAGTTTTGGTTTTTCGGGGCCTTGGATCAAGCCGGCTTTTTCAAAAAACAATTGGACTAACAGGCAGCAAAATGAGGCGCAAATGCGCATTATCATTGATAAATTCAATGCCATGCAGCTTACCTTGGTGAACAAACATGTGCACCACATTGATTTGCGCAACAAGGTAAGCATGAGCGATTGGGTGAATGAGCTGCATTTGAAAGATACGCCTTATAAGCGCGTGGCCCAGGAGTTTGAAAAGGTAATCCAGTCACTGTAATACGGTTACCCGGACCAACGCTGACCTGGATATGATTCGGTGTAAGGTTGGATACACAAGTTTTACGTGTTCTAAAATTATCGCACGGGGAATGTGTTTTATAATTTCAACTACTTTTATGTTACATGCGTTCAGTATTACTTTTTGTCCTACCATTTACATTCTATGCCTTACAGGCCCAAAAACTTGTATACCAAAAATCCATAAGGCTCATTAAAAGTCATATAAGCAATCCCGTAAGGCTTAAGCTTGAAAATTTTAACCTGGAGTTTGCATACGGGGATTTTTTTAGTGCGGGTGTACCTGATAAGATCAAAAAGGCATATGACGGAAAAGAATGGGCCGGACGATGGTATTTTCGCTTGAATGAATTCAATGAAGCATTCAGGGGTAAAGACAGCCTGGAATGCAAAATGGTTATACAAAAACGGATATTTGAATTGATGAAACAAGGCAACGTATTTGTATGGAAAACAAACAATGGGAAACGTTTGCGTAAAGTGCGCGTTTACATTGACAATGAAATACCAGCTATTGTCGCCACGCGATGGGTGTTTACCAGCAGAAAGAAAACAGTCATTTGGCAATTTGAGGAAGTGTCAATTGGATCCCCGGCTTTTTAATTCGGATGGTCGGTTATTTTTTCTTTTTTATCCCACCATCGTCATATTTTATAATAGGAACTTCGGTTGAGTCGTACGCGGCAACCATGACTTTTAGCATCATGCTGTCACCCGTATTTAAATAACCTGCACGTTTAAACGCCTCCGGGTCAATTTTTTTTATTTTGATGGGTTTCATAGCGTCAAGCCGTTTTTTAGTTGCTTCCAGGTTCTTTTTGAGTGTAACGTCACAAAAATAATTCGTCTTTTGTTCATTGAAACCGCTTTTACTTTTTGCATTGCAGATTGAATGGAACAATAGAATACCGCTCAAGCTGCTCAATGGGGAGGGAAACTCCTGCACGCGGCCATGAACATAAAAACAAGAGGAAAAATATCGGTTCATGCACAAAATGGTTATAAAAACCAGTTGTAAAAAGCTATTTGCCCGAAAAGTTTACCATTCCCTCGAAAACTGCTTCAAAAAACGCACATCGTTGTCGAAAAACAACCGTAAATCGTTTATCCCGTAAAGCAGCATGGTCATGCGTTCAATTCCCATGCCGAATGCATAGCCGGTGTATTTTTTGGAATCGATTTTGCAATTTTCCAGTACGTTGGGATCAACCATGCCGCAACCCAGTATTTCAACCCAGCCGCTGCCTTTGCAAATGTTGCAGCCCTTGCCGGTACAAAACGGGCATGACACATCCATTTCGGCACTGGGCTCGGTAAACGGGAAATAAGAAGGACGTAAACGGATTTGCGTTTTTGAGCCGAACATTTCGCGCGAGAAATGCAATAAACATTGTTTCAAATCGGCAAACGTTACACCCTCGTCAATGTACAACCCTTCAACCTGGTGAAAAAAGCAATTGGCGCGGGCCGAAATGGCCTCATTGCGGTAAACGCGCCCGGGCATAATCATGCGCAGGGGCGGTTTGTGCGTTTCCATCATGCGTACCTGCACGCTGCTGGTATGGGTGCGCAGGGCAATGGGATTTTTACCGTTCTCGATAAAAAACGTGTCCTGCATGTCGCGTGCAGGATGCTCTTCGGGAAAATTCAGCGCAGTGAAATTATGCCAGTCATCTTCAATCTCCGGGCCCTCGGCCACGGTAAAACCTACCCTGGCAAATATGTCAACCACTTTTTTACGCACGATTGAAATGGGGTGGCGCGAACCAGTTTCAAAACTGTCGCCCGGCAGGGTGGGATCAATAACGGTAGATTTATGCTTAACCGTTTGGGCAGTAGAATTTTTAAGTGAATCAATTTTTTCGGTGGCCTTGGTTTTTAATTCGTTCAATACTTTACCAAGGGCCTTTTTTTCATCGGGTGAAACGGTTTTAAAATCATCAAACAATTGCGTAATAACGCCCTTGCGGCCCAGGTAATGAATGCGGTGCTGTTCGGCCTGCTCAGCCGATGAGGCGGTAATGGAATCAAGTTCGCTCAATAAACTGTCAATACGGTCCTTCATGGGGCGTAAAGG
>DASPJQ010000158.1:0-1032 GCA_035628535.1 Flavobacteriales bacterium
TCAGCATAGGTTAACACCATGGTAACGGCATCGTCCCAGGGCTGATTGGTGCGTGGTGCATATACGCCAATTTTTGGCGCTTTTTCAAGCTTTACCACTTCCATGTTCACTTCAGGATTGGCAATCTCTTCTTTAATGGCTGCAGCTTTTGAATTGGTAACAACTTCAAAACCTACATTCCTTATTTTACACTCCTCTTCAACCTTTTTAATATCGTTAATCAAAAAACTGCCGCCACGGTAATTCAACAGCCATTCAATTTCCACTTCATTCTGCAAAACCCAATAGGCAATGCCATAGGCCTTCAGATGGTCGCTTTGCGATTCGTCCATGGGTATTAAAATGTAATTTGCCCGAGCACCAAAGCCCGAACAAACCAATGCAAGTGAAAAAAATAGATTTTTAAAACGGGGTATCATCGTTGCTTTCAACATTAAAATTATAATCGCTTCCTTCATCGTCCTTGATATCATCCATGCGAGATTTTACGGTAAGCGTGCTTACGTTATTCTCAAACTCATGGTTCGGGTTCATGGGCGAGTACTCGTCTTTAAACGCGTAACCGCTATCAAAGTTCTCAAATCGGCTGAATTCTGCCACAAATTTTAAGTTAACATCTGCTAAAGCGCCATTGCGGTGCTTGGCTATAATGATTTGAGCCAACCCCTTGGTTGACACATTTTCCATGTCTGTTATATTGTAATACTCAGGCCGGTATATGAATCCAACAATATCGGCATCCTGCTCAATGGCGCCTGATTCCCTCAAATCACTTAACATGGGCCGTTTGTCGCCCCCGCGGGTTTCAACGCTGCGGCTTAACTGGCTTAAGGCAATAATGGGCACGTCAAGTTCCTTGGCAATTTGTTTGATTGACCTTGAAATATTGGAAATTTCCTGCTCGCGGTTGCCTTTGCCTTCACCACCGGCCGTCATCAACTGCAAATAGTCAATGATAATAAGCTCAACATTATGCTGCTGTTTTAACCTGCGGCACTTGGCGCGCAATTCAAAAATGGACAAAGCGGGCGT
>DASPJQ010000159.1:0-3491 GCA_035628535.1 Flavobacteriales bacterium
TGTGCAATGTGCTGGTACGCCAATGAATGTTCGGATTTCCTGGACCTTTTGAACCACATGCCTCCTTTATCCCCGATTACTCATTAACTAATTGATTTTAAATGGATCGCTGAATCATTGTGCCGCGTTTGGAGCTAAATAACCTGGCTTATTACAATTATTTTGAATGTGACCTTACGTGAAGACCATGGGCCACAGCCGGAAACATCAGCTTAACAAAAAATAAATTGAACGTTTTAAAGCGGTTAGTTGGCCATTGATTTCTTGTTACTTTTACACTACATTTCTTCTCCGCGCGCCTGTGCCTTTGCAAGAAATTCAACAAGCATGATCTGGAGACTTATAAAATTCGAATGGAAAAACGACATCCGCAACACTTCGTCCATTATTGGCATTTTGCTGTACATTTTTACCGTCTTGTTTTTTTGCCTGCAATCGTTCATTAAAACGCCCGATGCCATGGTGTGGAACAATTTGTTTTGGGTGGTGCTTATTTTTTCGGCCATAAACGCAACGAGCAAAAATTTTTCGCAGTACAACCGCGGGCGTTTCATTTACCTGTACACAACCGTAAAACCCGAGCATTTTATTGTTGCTAAAATTTTGTACACCATTTTATTTATGCTGGTCATTACTGTTATTACGGTTTTTGTGTATGCGGGCTTTTTTGGTTTTGGACCGCTGTATAAAAGCAACCTTCATTTATATATACTCACATTGCTTTTAGGAACCGTTGGATTTGCAGCTATACTGGCTTTCATGAGTGTGCTGGCCGTTAGGGCCAATGCCGGCAATGCCCTTACAGCCATTCTTTCCATACCACTTTTGATTCCGCTGGTTTTGTCTGTCACGGAATTGTCACGGCTGGCTATCAATAATTTACCTTGGGATTTGGCCCAATCAAGCCTGACTGTTGCCAGTTGTGTTGACGCGTTGGTTATAGCCCTTGCCTATGTATTATTTCCATACCTTTGGCGCGAATGAAAACTGCCTGGTGGAAAATAATCACAATTGTTTTATTGTTGTATTCAGTGATTGGCGGCATGTGGATCAGGTTGGTTCCGGCCATTTCGGGCGTTTCAAAGCCCACCATTTCAGAAGGTGACCAAGTTCACGTATACGTTTACAATGGTACTCATTCATGGGGGGGCGGGAGCAATCCACGAAGCAATACCTATTTGAGGGTATGGACCATTGACTCACCTGCAAAAAATGCAGTTACCTGGGAGGCTAAAGCAACATCTGTTTCGGAACAGGTTGTTGAAATTGAATTTCCCGAATCACCTTATGCAAAAAATCAAAACCTGCACCTGGTACTGGAAACACCTGCTTTCAGGGACACGCTTTTCAACGCCTTTTATTTTAAAGTAAAGGAGAATGCAAAAGAAGGCGTTCTGGCTGTAGAAAAAATAAACCCTTTATCACACACCCATAAAATTTTTGGGTTTCCCAACCGCGAAATCCTGAATGAAACAATACGCAATTTATTTTTTCACGTGCCCATTTGGTTTGCCATGATGCTGGCAGGTGCCATTGGTATGTGGCACGGTTTTTTATTCCTGCGCAAAGGCCGAATGGATGATGACATCAAAGCTGAAAAATATTTGAAAACAACAGTGTTGATGGGAATGCTGGGATTGGTTACCGGTTCCATTTGGGCGCGTTTTACCTGGGGTACCTGGTGGACATTTGATGTAAAATTAAACGGTGCAGCCATTACGGTATTAATTTATGTGGCCTATTTGGTTTTGCGTTCGGGTGTAAAAGACGAAATTCAACGCGCAAAAATAAGTGGCGTGTACAGCATATTCGCTTTTTTTATGATGCTGCTTTTTGTGATGATTGTGCCGCGCATCTACGATAGTTTACACCCGGGCAACGGGGGCAACAACCCCGTGAGCGATTATGATTTTGACAATACCTTGCGCATGGTATTTTATCCAGCGTGTATAGCCTGGATGGGTCTTGCCTGCTGGATTTCACAGTTAAACATTCGTTATCAGCGTTTAAAAAACTTAAAAGAAGATGAAATTTAAAGCGATTTTTTTAATTTTTGGCTTGCTCACTGGCTTTGCCGGTACTACCTTTGCCCAGGCAAATGAAACCAACCTGGTTGACAGTTTTTATGCATCAGGAAAAATAAAGGTGGTAATTGCCGGGTTGGGAATTGTGTTAGCCATTTTAATTTTTTACCTGGTCAGGCTTGACCGCAAACTGGGTAAACTGGAAAAAGAACATGGAATTGATAAAAAAGTAATTAAAGATAAATGAAGATTTCAGCCGTCATAGCTTTACTGGTTGTTGTTATAGCAGGCAGCATTATTTTTACATCGGTTTCAGGCCAAAGCCGTTATTCCGATTTCAGCGATGCGTTTAAAACCCCTGGCGAAAAAATTACCGTAATAGGTAAACTCAACCGCGAAAAACAAATGATTGACCTGCCCAACCACATGGAATTTTACGTGGTTGACGAAAACCACCGTGAATGCAAAGTGATTTACAACAAAACAAAACCGCAGGATTTTGAGCGTTCCGAAAAAATTGTGATGACAGGCGTTGCACATGGAAATACCTTTGTGGCCAACGAATTGCTATTAAAATGTCCTTCAAAATACAATACCGCCAACAACAACTAAAATTTAAATGACGTACGAAGGAGAACACCTTTTAGCAGGAAACCTCGGGCATACTTTCGTCATTATTTCGTTTGTTTTTGCACTGCTTGGCTGCATTGCTTTTTTCAACGCCAGCCGAAACCCTGAGAATTACTTAATCTGGATCAAAGCCGCCAGGCGTTTTTTCTGGGGACATGTATTGACCTCGTTCACCTTTATTGTCATAATGTTTTTTTTACTCGTTAAACATTATTACGAGTACCAATATATATGGCAATACAGCAGTGGCGACATGAATTTCCGTTACCTGCTGGTTGCTTTTTGGGGCGGCCAGGAAGGTAGTTTTATGTTGTGGATATTCTGGCACCTGGTTTTGGGATCTGTTTTGGTTTTCACTTCCAAAAAATTCGAACCCCAGGTCATGACCATTTTTTGCCTGGTGCAGGCGTTTTTGGTTTCAATGTTACTGGGTGTTTATATTGGCGATTTTAAATTGGGATCAAGCCCGTTTGCCCTGCGCAGGATGGTTGACGAAAACATGGGGCCCATATGGAGCCTTATTCCGGATTACATGACGTTTGACGATAGCTTGAAAACCGGCAAAGGATTGAATGTGCTCTTACGCAATTACTGGATGACCATTCACCCGCCTACCCTTTTTTTAGGGTTTGCGCTAACGCTGGTTCCCTTCTGTTATGCTATTGCGGGTTTCTGGACCAAACGATTGCATGAATGGATAAGGCCCGCACTCCCATGGACGTTTTTAGGTATTATGGTTTTAGGGGGAGGGATTTTAATGGGTGGGCGTTGGGCATATGAATCATTAAGCTTTGGCGGATTCTGGGCCTGGGACCCCGTTGAAAACGCCTCATTCGT
>DASPJQ010000160.1:0-1098 GCA_035628535.1 Flavobacteriales bacterium
AATGGGAGTAAACGCACCCGTGGCCGGTTCTGAAACAGTAACGGTTGCAGCGCTGCCGTATGTTACAAACCGCAGATAAATAGGCGAATCGCCAATTGACGAAGAAACTTCAGGCGCAGCAAACCAAAATTCGGTATCTACTTGTGCCAGGCTTATTTTTGAAGATAAGGCCAGTGATAAAAAGCAAACGAATCGCAAAAAATATTTCATATCAGGTGACGGGTTTGTGTGTATTTTATGTTTGGTTGATGAATACGGTTTTTTTCGGGTGCAAAGATAATGGCATACTTACCATTTTCCTAGTGAAAAGTATCGATTTACCTGCCTGATTTTCCACAGCTTCCATGCCTGTTTACGTGTATAATATTCCGTTGCACATTGATTATCAGTGTTTTTATTTTTCTCTTTGAAAAACCATCGACAGTTAATAACTGAAATGAATGCAAAAGGATAAAAAACAAACAACAAAATCCATGTTCTGCCTTAAAAAAACGCTCTGGAAAATGACGTTTTAAAAGAGGCAAAAGTTGGACGGGAACAAACCGTTTGACGGGTAATTTGAGTAAGGCATTTATGACCGGGATAAACACATCGTTTTAACTGATAAAAATAGGCAGGCCTTTACCAGAGCCGGTTTTCATGAGTAAATTGAGATGAGGGAACGGTTGTTTTTACAAAAGGAAAGGTGGTTTACTGAACAAAACAAAATGGTTTTTTTATGCTATGTTTAGTGAATTTGAATGAAACATTATTTATTGCTTTCCAACACTGGCGCGGTTGGGTCGCCTTCTTTTACAACCCTGAATGCCGTACGCCTGTTACGCTGATGCATGTCCTCAAATTTTAAGGGGTCTGAGTTTTTAAGTTTCTCAATGGTTGCGCACTCATGACCTGGAATTGGTTCACTTTCACCTTTGCCCTGGGGAATAATGTGGCTGCGTTTTATCCCCTTCGTTACAAGATAATCAACACAACTTTGGGCGCGCTCCTGCGAGAGTTTTTGATTATAGGTATCGCTGCCCCTGCAGTCGGTATGCGATTTTATTTCCACCACCAGGTTGTCGTTCAGGGCTAAGAAATCATATAACTTGTCAAGGA
>DASPJQ010000161.1:0-20335 GCA_035628535.1 Flavobacteriales bacterium
TGTGAAATAATTACCGCACAACCCGCAAAATTTTCCAATCCCTCTTCCAGTGCACGAATTGTATTTACATCAAGGTCATTCGTAGGCTCATCCAATAATAAAACGTTGGCCTCGCTCTTTAATGCCATAGCCAAATGCAAACGGTTGCGTTCGCCACCTGATAATACACCAACTTTTTTGCTTTGATCGTTACCGCTGAAATTAAAACGTGAAACATAGGCGCGCGATACCATGCTTTTACCGGCAAAGTCCATCACTTCATTACCGCCCGAAATCACATCGTATACGGTTTTATTCGGGTCAAGTTCCTTGTGATTTTGGTCAACGTAACCGATCTTAACGGTTTCACCCACTTTAAATGTTCCGCTATCAGGCTGGATTTCGCCCATGATCATTTTAAAAATGGTGGTTTTACCGGCACCGTTCGGACCAATAATACCAACTATTCCTGCAGGCGGCAAACGGAAATTCAAATCATCATACAACAATTTATCGCCAAAGGCTTTTGCCACGTGTTGTGCCTCAATTACCTCGTTACCCAAACGCGGCCCTGGCGGAATGTAAATTTCCAGTTTCTCTTCTTTTTCCTTGCGGTCCTCAACCAGCATTTTTTCATAGTTGGCCAAACGTGCCTTTGATTTGGCAAAACGCCCCTTGGGATTCATGCGGGCCCACTCCAGCTCGCGTGATAAAACTTTTTGACGCTTGCTCTCGGTCTTCTCTTCCTGGGCCATGCGTTTGGCTTTTTGATCGAGCCACTCGCTGTAGTTCCCTTTCCATGGAATGCCTTTTCCACCGTCCAGTTCCAGTATCCATCCGGCAACATTGTCCAGGAAATACCTGTCGTGCGTAATGGCAATGACAGTTCCCTTATAATTTTGAAGGTGTTGCTCCAACCAGTCAACACTTTCGGCATCCAAATGGTTGGTGGGTTCATCAAGCAACAATACATCGGGTTCTTTCAACAGCAAACGGCATAAGGCCACGCGCCTGCGTTCACCACCCGATAAATGTTCAATGGTTTGGTCGCCATCAGGACAGCGTAATGCATCCATAGCACGTTCCAGGCGGTTATCCAGATTCCACGCATCACACGCGTCCAGTTTGTCCTGCACTTCGGCCTGGCGCGCCATGAGCTTTTCCATTTTATCAGGATTGTCCAAATACTCGGGCTCGCCAAATTTGTTGTTGATCTCTTCGTATTCCTGCAACAATTTCATGGTTGCTTCGGCACCTTCGCGCACAATTTCCATTACTGTTTTTTTCGGGTCTAATACAGGTTCCTGCGGCAACCATCCAACCGTATACCCGGGTGACCATACCACATCGCCCTGGTACGATTTGTCTTCACCGGCAATGATTCTTAAAAGCGTTGACTTACCTGAACCGTTCATACCGATGATGCCGATTTTAGCACCGTAAAAAAACGACAGGTATATGTCTTTTATAATTTGTTTACCCTGTGGCGTAACTTTGCTCACGTGGGTCATTGAAAAAATAATCTGGCGGCCTTCTTCTGACATACATGTTTAATTTGGGGAGTCAAAGGTACCTAATTTTGCCACAGATTTCACAGATTTCTCACAGATTTTAGCCTGTTCAGGCATCTGTTTAGCTGCCGATAATGCAGATTTTCACAGATTTAGTTATTTTATACCCTTTGAGGGGATTTTCAAGAAGTAAATAAAGGGAATTCTTTAAAAATTATCTGTGTCTATTTGTGAATTGAAAATCACGGGCACGCATAAATAAATTTTATAATGCCCGTAAATCTATGACCCATACCATTGTATTTCTACATACCTTAGTACCCGTAAATGAGCTGGTTTTATTTCGAAATTCTTTTAATCTCGCTGGGCATAACGGTAGGTCTTTTTTTCGCTTACCAGGGGTATAAATATTTCCTGAGCGGTTTGCGAAAAAACCAGGTATACGTTCCGCGTATTGTACTGCATTCTCTCGAAAGAAACACCCATTCAGGCGAACTCCTTTTTCATTTTGAGCTGGTAGAAACACAGGAAATAACATTGGAAATTTGCAACGATAATTTTGAAAGCCTGAAAGTGATTTTTAAAGGCGAATTACCGGAAGGATCGCATACGCAAAAATTTTTGTCAACTGAATTGCCCAACGGCACGTATTTTTATCGCCTGAAAGGACAATCGCAGCAGGTGATGAAGAAAATGACAATTGAGAATTAGCAAATTATTTTCCCGTAGAGCCAAACCCTCCCGCACCGCGCTCAGTGGCCTCAAGTGTTTCTACCAATGTCCATTCGGCACGTTCGTGTTTGGCAACAACCAGTTGGGCAATGCGCTCACCGGGTACAATTTCAAAATCTTCGTTGGATAAATTTACCAGGATAACGCCAATTTCACCGCGGTAGTCGGCATCAATAGTACCCGGGCTGTTCAATACTGTAACGCCTTTTTTGAACGCAAGGCCGCTGCGCGGGCGCACCTGCGCTTCGTATCCTGCAGGCAATTCAATGAACAAACCGGTGGGTACCAGTTTGCGTTCTAACGGTTTAAGAATATATGTAGTTTCAATGCTGGCCTGCAAATCCATACCGGCCGATTGCAGGGTTTGATAAGCCGGAACCGGAAATTTTGATTTGTTGACAATTTTTATGTTCATGCTGTTGGTCTCTTTGTTTTTCGAAATTCGATAAAATAAGCCATGCAGCAAAATGCGAACAGGGTTAAACTATGAACAAAATCACGCACGGGTCCCTCCAAAGCAAGGTACTGGCAAAAATAAACCAGGCCAAATGCCGCCCCCAGGTAAAAAAATATTTTTAATACGCTATAGGGTACAGGATAATACGCCTGACCCGCCACGTATGAAATAAGCATCATGCTCCCATAACAGATAAAGGTGGCCCATGCAGCCGCATAATACGTGTGTGCTGGAATGAAAAAATAATTGATGCTGATGGTTAGCGCGGCCCCAAAAACCGCTATAAACGCTCCGTACATAGTGCGGTTGGTGAGTTTGTACCAAATGGACTGGTTGTAATAAATACCCAGGAAAATATTCGCAAATAAAAGTATGGGCACTATGTCAAGTGCAGTCCAATAATCTTCTTTCGGGGTAAAATACTTGAGGTAATGCAAAAACAACATAACAAAAAGGTATATGACTGCGCAAACAATTACAAAATAGTTCATGACGCGCGCGTATGTTTGGGGGGCATTTTCATTGCGGCCTTCCTTGAAAAAAAACGGTTCAGCTGCATACCGGAAGGCCTGTATAAAAAGGGTGATAATGATTGAAAGCTTATAAACGCCACCGTAAATCCCCACAATTTCCATGGTTGGTTCTTCACCCAGGTCGCCAATAAGAATGCGTTTAAGCATAATGCGGTCAATGGTTTCGTTCACAATACCCGCCAGCCCGGCCACCAGCAAGGGTAAGCTGTATACCAGTAACTCGCCTAAAATACGTTTGCTGTATACGCGGTTTGATGTTGTGATGAGTTTTGATTCGTCCACGACCTTTTTTTTGTCAGGCATAACCATATCCGGAATAAGCAAAACAAATTTGATGATGCTGGCAACCAGGTTTGATATAAACACATAACCCACGCCAATTTCAGGATTATATAAATTTTCGATAATCCAGTTGGTTTTCCCGCTTTCATACATGGGTTTGCAGTACCACAAAAAGAAAAGGTTGAGCCCAATGTTCACAAATACGTTGGACAGGCTTATGAAAGCGAATTTAACGGCCTTGTTATGGGCGCGCAGTTTGGCAAGCGGAATTTGCGCTACGGCATCAAGTCCTACAATAATAGCAAACCAGGTCACGTATTCACTGTGCAAGGGGTAATGCAACCAGTCGGCAATGGGTTGCGCAAACAGGAAAGCGAGCCCAATATACATGCCTGTTGTAAACAACAGGGTAATGATGATGGTATAATAAACGGTTTTCGGATGATAATCGTCACGGGTGTAAAACCTGAAATAACCGGTTTCCATTCCATAGGTCAACAGAACAACCAGGAAAGCTACATACGAGTACATTTCACTTATAATGCCATACTGGGCGGTACTAAAGGCCGCAATAAAAACAGGAGTGAGGATGTAATTTAAAAAACGCCCAATTATACTGCTCAACCCATAGATGGCCGTTTGTGAAGCAAGTTTTTTAAGGGTACTCATTTACTGTTGAAAGCTAATTACACGAATTAATTGCATATTCGCATACTCCCGCTCCGGCTTTTTAAGGAATATACACATTTGAACGTTCAAATTAGCAGTTCTTAACGAAAAACAGAAGGTTTGTGGATTAAAATCATATATTCATCAGGAAAACAGGCATTTTTCACCACAACGGGTGAGGTTGAAACATACCCAAAACAAAATACCCCAATTTCCAAAGTGCCTGTTCCATTTGTTACATAAACAAACCGGTTGTTACACAATTCAAAAACAGCCGTTTTAAAAGTATATCTTGACGGATTAAAACGGTTTACTTATCACTTAAAAAGATTGTTGAATAACGGGTTGCGTACATTTGTTCAAAATCAAACCGCATGAAAAAAAGTATACTAATTGTTTTGTTTGCTATATACAGTAGTATTTTGCAGGCAGCAAATTTTTATTGGGTAGGTTTATCAACCGGTTTAGGAGCCGGGGGCTCTTCTTACTCAAGGTGGCATAACCCCAATTGTTGGGCTACCACCTCGGGAGGCACTATTCATCCCGCTACATTTCCGGGCCCTTCTGATGATGTGTATTTTGATAACGGATGGACGGATAATTATCCTTGCAACGGTGATACAATTGCGGAATGCAACAACCTCTACATATCCGATGGGGCCTATGTTCTTTCAGGCGTTGGTTTAAGTAGCCCGGGATTTACAATAAACATTCATGGCAATCTTGATGTTTCATTGATTCCATCGGGAATGGAGGAAACTTTTATTATGACACACATGCATTTCAGGAACCCGGTAAGCGCACACATAAATATTCCAAACGGTTTTATGGCCAATGCTTATCCTTACCAGTCAACCATATATATAGAAAATGGATGCGAACTGATACTGGATGGTGACAATACTGGCTATGGTTTCGGGCCGGTTTTCATTGATGCGGGAAAGTTCAACCTGAACGGCCACCGGTTTAAAGCATCACAATTTGGCGGAATGCCTGGTTCGGTTATGGACATATCCAATTCAACCATATATTGCGGTGGTATTTTTAACCACCTTAAGCTTATTGCAACAGCCAATGCAAATGTACACATGAACATTGTTGGTTTTTGCGATAACGGGCTTGTTGTTGAAACAGCAGGGGGAACGTTAAATTTTGATACCATAAGCATGAACAATGTACCTATGACCATAGGCTGGGAAGGGCTATATTGTGATGATTGTTATATCAATCACCTTTTAATAGATTCGTCAAGGGTGGTTGCACCAATGGTTAATGGCCACGTTGAAAATGTTCATGCAACAGCCTCTGAACTCATGCAGGGCGGAAGCGCTTACAATATGACCATTGATGCCTTTACATTTGAAGCGGCAGGTTTCCCTCACCCTTACTGGGGCAGTTACCATAATTTATGGTTCAGTTCCGCCACCACCTCAATACTTGACACGTTCAATATAAGCAACGGCACTGGCATGAATATTTTTCTTTCGGCTTATGACGGTTTTGCTTCATTGAATGTTGATTTAGGTGATGAATACTGCCTGGATTCGGTGACTGTAGAGAATTTTAGTAATACGGGAATGCCTTTGCACATTGGGATGCATGGTTCTGACCTTGGCGGCAACACCAATGTGTTGTTTGATTCAATGTGGGTATATCAATTACCAGGTTTGGCCTGGCGATGCCAACAGCGACAGCATTGTGAATTCACTTGACATGTTTGTAGTAGGCCTTTACTTTGGTGAAACGGGGCCAGCCCGTGACAGTATAAGCAATTTATGGATGGGACACAATTGTGCCGATTGGGCTGGAACGCAATACAATGGAATGAACTATAAACATGCCGATTGTAACGGGAACGGTACAGTAGGATTTGAAGATACGGTTGCTGTAAATACAAATTACGGGCTAACCCGGGGCGGACTAACGCCATCAAACCGTACAGGAGCACCTGTTTATGTTGTACCCGATGCCAGCGCTTATTTACCCGGCACACCGGTGATTCTTCAGGTTTGGCGGGTACTGCAATAACGCCCTTAAACAATGTGTACGGCCTGAACTATCAGATTGATATAGACCCGGCAGCCATTGAACCGGGAACCTTGAATGTGAATTATACGGGCAGTTGGTTCGGAACGAAAAATACCGATATGATTACTATGCTACGTTACAATGCCGGTATTTCTGACATAACCCAGGTACGCATTGACCAGAATACTATTAGCGGTATGGGTAAAATTGCCGAGATCACATTTATTGCGAGCAATAGTATAAGCACGTTGACCAGTTTTCCCATTAATGTCACGGCTATGGCCGCGATTGATAACAACGGGGTTGACATTCCGGTAACATCGGTTGACAGTGTTATTGCCGTTGATCCTTCCCTGTCAGTTGTTTCACAGGAAAGTAATTTTACAGTGAATGTTTATCCAAATCCTTCTGCAGGTAATGTACACATCAGCTCGGGCAATGCAATTGAAACGGTTGACATCTATGCTATGGGCGGAATAAAAGTTATGACTTTCGAAATAAAAAGTGCTTCAAAAACGCTTGATATAAGCAACCTTGGCCCGGGAATCTATACATTGTGTATAAAAGGAAAACAAGGTGTAACTACCAGAAAACTAACTTTATTGAAATAGCGGTGGAGGAAACCGGTTAATTAAACACCGGTTTTCTTTTTTCCAGAAAGGCCGTTGTTCCTTCTATAAATTCAGGCGTTCCAAAGCATTTTCCAAATTCAATAATCTCTTCTTCAAACCCGTTTATACCGTTTTTAAATCCGGCATTAACACTCCTGATGGCGGACCCGATGGCCATTCCCGAATTTTTTATGATTTTTCCGGCAATTTCATGGCACTTAATCATCAACTCGGTTTGCGCGGTTACATGGTTTACCAGGCCATATTGTTTGGCTTCATTGGCATCAATCATGCCTGCCGTAAAAATCATTTCAAAGGCTTTCCCTTTGCCAACCAGTTGCGCCAAACGCTGCGTACCGCCATAACCTGGAATTACGCCCAATGAAACTTCGGGCAATCCCATTCTGGCATTATCGCTGGCCACACGTATATGTGCGCTCATGGCCAATTCGAGCCCACCGCCCAACGCAAAACCGTTTACAGCTGCAATAACAGGCTTATTGGAATTCTCAACATGGTCAAAAAGTTTTTTATGCCCTTCGGCACTCAATACCGCACCTTGTTCAACACTGAACGAAGCAAACTCGCTTATATCGGCTCCCGCTACAAATGCTTTTTCGCCACTGCCGGTTAGTATGATCACGCGCACAGCGGCATCGTTGTTGGCTGCTGTAATGGCCATATTTAATTCTTCAATGGTGATTTTGTTAAGGGCATTCAGTTTATCGGGACGGTTAATGGTAATCGTGCAGATTTTATCTTCTGTTTTGACAAGTAAATTGGTGTATGCCGCCATGGTTTGTAATTTAGTTTTTATCAAAAATATTACTTTTATTGGGTTATGCACAGACGATTTTCCCTCTTTTACCGTTTTGCAAGCTAAACTTATGTAAATGAGTAAACATGCCTTGATACTGGTTCTTTTTGCGAGTATACTTTATAGCTGTACCGATGAAAAAAAGCCAGCCGGAGCAGGGGTGGTTCAGGCGCAGGACACAGCCATTTTAGCCGATACCGGATGGAACGCCAAAGAAAGCAAACAAATAAAAGATTCGTTGCTGGACAAGTGGCTTGATATTGATGGATTGGAATTGAATATGGCCGAGTACAACGAAATCTGGAATGACATTACCAAAAAAGATTTTAACCCCAGGGGCATGGTGAGCTACCTAAAAAAACGTGAAAATAAGTACCTGGGTGCAGATATGTATTTTGTGCTTACGCAGGTCTCAGCGTATTTTTATCTGAAAGAAGCATATAAGAACAAAAAATTTGCCATGGATGAAAAAACAAATAATGCCGTAGGCAATGTTGAACAGAACATGCAATACTGGTATCCTGAAAAAATAATATGGGAATGCGTTGACGATGGTCAACCGCTCAAAGATCATTATGTATTGCTTGAAAACGGTAAGGCAAGGACCTATTTTTCCTACCTCTTATGCACCATGAACCAGGGAACCTGGAAGCAAAAAGACAGTACTATTTGGATTAAATTCGGTAAAAACGAAACAGTATATACCGAAAACGACACCATGTTTGTAAACAAAGGCCAGGGCAGGAACCTGTACAAAATACCGGTAACCTATCCGCACAACTAGTCCGTTGACGGAAGCGTAAAAATAAACGTTGTGCCCAGCCCGGCATTGGTTTCAAAATAAATGGTGCCCTTGTGTTGTTCAACAATGTTTTTTACCATGGTCAATCCAAGGCCCGAACCGGTTGACTTGGTTGTAAAATTGGGCTGGAATATTTTTTCTTTTTGCCCATCGCTTATTCCCGCACCGTTATCAATTACATAGGTATACACTTTTCCTTCCTGCTTTTCAAGACGAATGGCGATTTCACCTTTTCGTTCTTCGGGAATGGCTTGCTGGGCGTTTTTCACCAGGTTGTTCAATACACGCAACAATTGTTCTTTATCAGCATTTACAAAAACTTCCCCGGCATTGTTTTGCAATTTCACCTGCGTATGTTCGTCATCGGCATACAATTCAATTACCCCTTCAACCAGGTGCCTGTAATCAATGCGTTCAAATTTACTGCCCGGCATTTTTGCCAGGTTTGAAAACTCGCTGGCAATATTGGTAAGGGTATCAATTTGCTCTACCAGCGATTGTGAAATTTTAGCCAGTTTGTTTTCAAAATCAGGATCGTCTTTTTTAAGGGAACGCTGCATGTGCTGTATGTTAAGCTTCATGGGCGTTAAAGGGTTCTTGATTTCGTGGGCAACCTGTTTGGCCATTTCGCGCCAGGCGCTTTCGCGCTCGCTTTGTGCCAGGTAAAAGGCGTATTTTTCAAGTTCGGCCACTTTATTGTTGTATTCTTTCACGAGGTCAGCCAGTTCATCTTTTCCTTTATAAACAATGGGCTTGTTTACTTTATTGAGTTGCATTTTAGCAATGTTCTCGCGTATGTTCCGCAACGGTGAAATAATAATTTGTGTAACAATAACTGAAATCAGAATAGTGAAAGCAAAAAGCACTACAAATATGTTGATAATGGCCATTAACAACGATGAAAACTCATTGCTTGCCGTATTTTGCTGTGCAAACAAAGGAATGTTAATGTAACCAAGCAGTTTTTTATTGTCATTATAGTAAGGCAGGTATCCCGATAAATACTCAAGATTGCCAATTGACTCTTCCTGCACAAAGCGCGGGCTTCCTTCCACAATTAATTCGTTGTACGCCTTGGCATTCATAAGCGGGCTGAGTATTTTATAACGGAATAACTTATCAGCCGAACTTTCAACCAATATGCCTTTTTCATTGTAAAAGTGTATGTCCGTAAAAAATACGCGCGACAGGCGCTCCAGTTGAACATGGAGGTATTTTTTATCAGCCGGTGTAATGCCTGATGACCCGCCAAGACGTTGGTTGATTTCGGTTTTCACCGATTGTAATTTTTCGGCCAGCAGGTTAAAATTTTTAACCGAATACTCGTTGCTGATGGCGTATTGTGTGGTAAGGCCAAACAGCGTCATGGCCAAAATGGTGAGTACGATAAAAGCCAACTGGATTTTTGCGCTCAGGTTAAAGAAACTGTTTTTTATTTTTTTATTATAAAGAAAAAGTGAAATCAGGGCGAATTCAAAGGCAAATAAGATCAATATATAAGAAAAGGAGGTAACGTGTGTTAACCAACCCGTAAGTGGCCGCGATATAATCACAAACGAATCGGCAGTTGGCCTGAACAGTAAATGTTCGTATTCCTGGTCGGAATAAAACTGTACCTTGGCCTTGTATTGATCATATTCGCTGGCCGATATTTTATACAGAAAATCACCACGCTGGTCCACCACTTTATTATTGACAAAGCGTATATACGAATATTCGGAAAGCAGTTTGGTATAAAATTGATTGTTATGGGTCATCAATTCCTGGAACCCGGCCCGGTCGGGAATGTTCTTGGACCTGAATTCGACTATGAGCCTGGCTTCATCGCTTACCTGCGTGAGCGGAACAAAAGCAAGATAATCCAACTGGTCCTGTTTATTGTAAATAAAATACAGGTTTTTTGAAGCTGTTTTTTTTCCGTGCAGGGCAATTGTTTTGGCATTCCTGACAAAATCGCGCGAGGTGTAATGCTCAGGATAAACCGATGTGGAATCGTCAAGGAAAAGAAGATAATTCAAATCATAATCTTTCAGTATTGCGTCAAAATACTTTTTGTCCAGGTAATTGTTCACGTTTTCATACGTGTTTTGCAATCCAAGTTGGGTTGAGGCATAAAAAAAACGGTCGGCACTTAACTTGCCTACAAACCCGTTGAATTCAATTTCTACGTTAGGATCTTCGGTATGTGCAAGTTTCTCGGCCAACAATCTCCTGTCATTGTGTTCCTTCTCTTTTGTTGAACCATAAAATATGGTAGCTGCAATTATTGAAAATAAAATAAGCACCACCGAAGTGGAATTGAACGGGCTCAGGGCAATGCGGTTTGGCCAGGCAATATATACCAGGAGTAAGAGCGAGAAAACTATAAAATGCGCTATATACTGGCTATCCCAATACCAGTGCATGACCGCAATAAATACAAAGTGCAATACGGCATGCAGTCGTATCATTGGTGGATATTGGTGGTAGAAGTAACGGAGCCGGCTTAACAGGAACAATTGTGTGAATAAACCAAAACCCAGGGCGCAAACGCCAATAATGGTGTACGTGTTTAACGAATTGATGTTTTTAAAGAAAAAGTCAATTTTTGAGTTTAACACAAGGTTTTTCAGTCCTGAAAGCAAATAATATTCGCATCCTATCATGAGTAAGCAGGAAAGGGTCACATAAAAGAAAAACCTTTTTTTATTCCCTTGCAGAAACAGGAAGTAAACGCGGTAAAAATACAGCCCGCAGCAAAAAATAGCCAGGAATGAAAGCAGGAAATCGCCCAGCGAAGGATCCATGGCGTTGCTGGCAAATATTTCAGGATTGAAGCTGTCAGCCTGTTTAATAAGGCTTAACGGACTGAACACCGAAAGGCTTAATTTGAGCGCGAACAACAAAAGCACAATAAGGCACGTGGCAAAATAGGGTGAACGGTGCGCCAATAAAAAGCCAAAATTTACACATGAAAGGAACAACAGGAAAATACCAAGCAGTTGCAGGGCAAAAATAATTCCACTGATTTCAATGGTTTGTCCCGACTCATTGCTTACAATATAAAAGAGCTTTTGGCCGTGATAAGAAAATACTTTATCGCCCTTTTCTTTTTTTTCACCCAATCCTTTAATGCGTATACCTTCTGGTATTTTGAGCGAATTGGAAAACTTTTGTTCAAGATACGAATTGGAAAATTTGTATTTCCTGAATAACCTGACAAGCGCTACAGCGGTATATTGCCCCTGCTTTTGGCTTAATGTGACGTAATACCCGTTTCCGAAATCGTTGAATTCAAGTTTACCCGGATGCCTGTTGAGCTCGTTTAATTTTACATAAGGGGTATGGTTGCCGCTCCACCACTTGAGGCGTTGATTGTCATAAAGAAGATAAAACGGATTAACGTTTCCAACGTTTGGAGGATTGTCAGGCGAGGATAAGACTTTTTTAAGAGTGGTTCGGGCAACTGTAAATTTTTTGTCAAGATACCTTCTGATTTCATTTTCAATTTGTTTTTCAGAAGTCTTTAAATAACCGGCCCTGAAAAAAATTTCAGGAACAACCATCAATACCAGGGCTGTAAAGAAAAGATTATATCGGGTTAAACGAATACGTATCACTGCCAGTCAAATCGCTTGGTATAATACTGTTTTATGGGAAAATAGTTATTATCGACCAATTTTACAAAATCTTTTTTCTTGAGGTTGGCCAGGAAATAGTGCCCGTTATCATCTTTGATTTTTTCTATTTTTTTGTTCTCCAACAGTTCCTTGGTTTTCTTATCGAAATCAAAATAAGCGATGCATAATTTGGAGTTTTCACGGTATAAAAGCAGGCATTCCCACTTGTCATCCTGTTTTCGTTTACTCAGCACATACACATCATCAACCCGTTTTATGATTTGTGTTTCATTACAGGCAAACAATACCGAAGCGGCAAAATCAACAAAAAAAACAGTGTCGCTTTTTTGCAGGCAGGGCAATTGTTTACCGGAAGGAGTAAGCAGCACAGTGTCCCTTACTTCGTAATTTTTTTTAGCAATTTCTTCAAGGGTGGCGTATTGTACAAACGGAACTTCAACCGAAATGCTGTCACCGGTAATGCGCAGGCGCCTGGTAGTGTCCTTGTCGTTTTTATAAAGTCCGCGTATACTGCTGGGGAAACGGGTCAATTCATCTTCTTTGCGGGGCTGAGCCTCTTTGAAATAAAAATCGCTGGGCTCCTGGCCAAAACAAGTTATCAACCCCGCCCACTGAAATACCAGAACAAGGAAAAATTTTCTTACTTTTAATTTCATATTTAGTCTATGCAAAAAAGATGGCTCCATACAGGGAAACCTGATGAAAACACCGTTAACCTGTTGGCACAGGATTTAAATATACATAAAAATCTGGCTGCCGTGTTGGTAAGCCGGGGTATTTTAACCAGGACCGATGCACAGCTTTTTTTCCGCCCGCAATTAGCTCATTTACACGATCCGTTTTTAATGGCAGGGATGACCCAAGCCGTTGAGCGCCTGAACAAGGCAATTGCCGGAAATGAAAAAGTGCTGGTGTTTGGCGATTATGACGTGGATGGAACAACTGCAGTGGCATTGGTATATTCCTATCTGCAGCAATATTATTCCCAGCTTGATTTCTATATTCCCGACCGTTACACCGAAGGTTATGGTATTTCCTTTAAGGGAATTGATTATGCTGCCGACAACGGTATAAACCTGATTATTGCCCTTGATTGCGGTATAAAAGCGCACGATAAAATTGCTTATGCAAAACAAAAAGGCATTGATTTCATTGTTTGCGATCATCATTTGCCGGGCGATACGCTTCCCGATGCCGTTATACTGGACCCGAAACGCACCGATTGTGGGTATCCTTATAAAGAACTTTCAGGTTGCGGAGTCGGGTTTAAACTCATGCAGGCCTGGACTATTGCCAATAAAAAAAATGAGTCCATATTGTTGGGTTACATTGATTTTTGTGCGGTAAGCATTGCGGCCGATATTGTTCCCGTTACCGGTGAAAACCGGGTAATGGCTTATTACGGTATTAAAAAGCTGAATGAATCGCCTTCACTGGGTTTGAAAACACTGTTGCAGGTAAGCAAAAAAGAAAAAGAGATCACCATAACGGACCTGCTTTTTGTAATTGGGCCGCGCATCAATGCCGCAGGCCGTATGACCAGCGGGCGTTTTGCGGTGGAGTTGCTTATTTCGGCCAATGAGGAAAAAGCCCTTGAATTTGCTTCACTCATCAATGAAAACAACATTGAAAGAAGGGTATTGGATAAAAAAATAACGCAGGAGGCACTTACGCTTATTAAGGAAAGTCCCGGCTATGAAACCAGTAAAACAACGGTTTTATACAACGAAGGATGGCACAAAGGTGTTATCGGCATTGTAGCTTCACGGGTTACCGAACATTATTACCGCCCTACCATTATGCTAACCAATTCAAACGGTCAGGCCACTGGGTCGGCACGCAGCGTAAAGGACTTTGATGTACATGCCGCCATTGAACAATGTGCCGATTTACTTGAGCAATTTGGCGGGCATAAATATGCTGCAGGGCTCACCATTAAAACCGAAAACATTGAGCCGTTCAGGAAACGCTTTGAACAAGTGGTGAGTGAAACCATTACCGAAGACATGCTCATACCGTCTGTTGACGTGGACGGGGAAATTAATTTTGATGTTCTGTTTGAAGACATGGTCGAAAACCTGCCAAAGTTTTACCGTGTCATGAAACAAATGGCTCCATTCGGACCCGGGAATTTTAATCCTGTTTTTGTGGCCAAAGGTGTTATGGATGCCGGCTATGCAAAGGTGTTGGGCGATTCCCACCTCAAATGCTGGTTGTACCAGGCCTCAAATCCGCAATTGCGTCTTGATGCCATTGGTTTCGGGTTAGGTTATTTTTATGAAAAAGTGCGCGATGGAAAACCGTTTGACATTGCCTTTTCCATTGAAGAAAACGAATGGCAGGGCAAGGTGAAACTGCAGCTTAATATTAAAGATATTAAAATTAATTAGCGAATTAAGAGGCAAAATTGTTCAGGTGGGACGGTTTTGATCAATCAGAACAGGAACAATTTCTTTGGCAGCAATTTCATTTATGAATGAAATTATACCTGCTTTCGGCATCTTGTGCTTCGCGCACATTTGCTCCAATGAGGTACCGTTTCTAAACAATTGGTTTGAGGGATTAAATTTTTTTTAAGTGATCTAATTCTTCGGTGAATGGATGATTCCCAAAGAAAACTCAAAACTCAATTCAAGAATGGTGTTTTTTTCTTCTGTCCTCATACTTTCCATCTATGTTATAATCAGGAACAAAATTAAAAAAATAGTACATCCGGAAAAGATTGTAATTACTTTTTTGTTCCCTTTCTGAATTCACTCATTCCCACATTTTCGCCTTCCCAATTCTCAAATTCCCGAATTTGCTAATTAATATTCCCTGATCTCATTCACAAGTTCCCGGTTTATTATTTTTTTCAATGCAATAATCCCAAACGCAACAATAATCACCAGTAAACCAAAACCCACCCATTTATCGCCTTCGCCCGCACCAAGCATGTCAAAAAAACGCACATCGTATCCCTGGCCCATCAGCCACCCGAACGTTACGGCAAATGCATTGTTCAGAAAATGGAAAAACATACAATACCAAATGTTGGCCGTTGCCAGGTAAATATATCCTAAAACAAGCCCCATGAAAAAACGGGGAATAAAACCGTAATAACTAAAATGCAGAAAGCTGAATAAAGCGGCACAAATAATAACCGCAACGTGCACATTCCTGAAAAGCTTTATAAATAAACGTTGAAAAATACCGCGAAAAAGCAACTCTTCGCCTATGGCGGCAAACAAAGCCGTAGCAGTTAAATTAATAATAAGTGCAGGTACACCCGGTTGCATCATTAACCGAATGCTGAACTCGTTGCTTGAATTTTCCAGTTCGCGTATTTGCCTGCCCGCATCAGGTGAAAGAAATGTAAAATCCAATAAATTATTTACATAATACAAAAAATTGGATGCCGGAAAACAAACCAGGAACAAAAGAAAAATAATGCCTGCCGTTTTCAGACCGGGCTTCTTCCTGATTAAAAGATAGTCCTGCCGGGGGTATTCCATAAACCGCCTGAAAATGGTTGACGGGGTAATGAAGATGCAGATATTGGAAATTATAAAACTTGTTTGCACCAATGCAACAATGGAAGGGTTGGATAAATCACTTAGTAAATTTTCTTCCTCAAAGGTATTCAGGTTCCAAAAAATTTTTGCCATCGACCATAAAACAACCGTGCCCACTATGGTGCCCAAAAAAACAAGGCTGAAAACCGTCATCAGGTTCATGGCCGGACTGAAATTGCGCAAGAAAGGAATTTTCTGTTCCTGTGACATTATGTACTATTTTTGTACCCCGGTAGTTATTGGGGATGGTAAAGATAGGAAATATAGAACTTGGGGAGTTTCCCCTTTTATTGGCACCCATGGAGGACGTTAGTGACCCGCCATTCAGGGCCGTGTGCAAAAAACACGGAGCCGATCTCATGTATACCGAGTTCATTTCGTCTGAAGGTCTTATTCGCGAAGCGGCAAAAAGCGTTAAAAAACTCGACATTTTTGAGTATGAACGGCCTATAGGTATTCAATTGTATGGTAGTAATATTGACAGCATGCGTGAAGCGGGTATTATTGCTGACCAGGCCAACCCTGATTTAATCGATATCAATTTTGGCTGCCCCGTAAAAAATGTAGCTTGTAAAGGCGCTGGTGCCGCTTTGTTACAGGACATTCCAAAAATGGCCATGATGACGGGCGAAATCGTAAAAATTGCAACACGCCCGGTTACCGTTAAAACACGTTTGGGTTGGGACGACACAACCAAAAACGTGACCGAGGTTGCCGAGCGCCTGCAGGATGTAGGTATTTCGGCCCTTACCATTCACGGACGCACGCGTTCGCAAATGTACAAGGGTAGTGCCGACTGGACCCTCATTGCTGAAATTAAAAACAACCCACGCATTAAAATTCCCATTTTCGGCAATGGTGATATTGACAGCCCCGAAAAAGCGGTAGATTATAAAAATAAATACGGGGTTGATGGTATTATGATTGGGCGTGCCAGCATTGGTTATCCATGGATTTTTAATGAGATCAAACATTTTGCAAAAACCGGCCGGTATTTACCGCCACCAACCCTTGCCGCCAGGGTAGAGGCTGCCAGCCAGCATCTTGAATTTTCTATCAAATGGAAAAATACCACGCTCGGAATTCTGGAAATGCGCAGGCATTATACCAATTACTTCAAAGGCATTCCGCATTTTAAAGATACGCGCATGAAACTGGTTACATCAAATGACATCAATGAAATTCGCGATACCCTGGCTTCAATCCCTGAAAAATTTTCTGAAACGGTGGCTTAAACGATGGACTGCTGTCCAAGGTTGATCTTTACATAAATCCCACTTCTAAAATCTTAAATCAAGCTTCACCCGGGCTTCGGGGCAGCCTCGCTCGGTAGCTAACAATTATTCGTTTATTCTATTCTATCATCCGGTAGGTTAGCCTGGCTTTTTATATATAATTTTAGCCTATGCTTAACAAATTTATTGCCCTGGCCTTCGGCCTTACTTTGTTCATCATTTCATGTGGCGGTCATGAAAACAAACAAACAGGAACAAAAGAAAAATCCATTGATACAATTTCAATGGCCGAAGTCAAAAAACAAGAATTGCCGTTTGACACATTATGGACCGATTTTGCCAAACTCATTGCGGGACAACCAACCCTTAAGTATTTAAAGGACGTACAGGCAAAAGATTATTATGCTACGCACAGGGGGTTTGCCGATACAAGCTGGAAACGCACCACTGACAGTATGCTTGTACCCATTGCCACCTGGATCAAAAAAGAAAAAATAACCGATACCAGCGACAATGATCTGTGCTTTTACCCGTTGTCAGGGCCTGACTTTTTATTCGGAAACGCGTTTTTCCCTTATGCTACCAATTATATTATGTTGGGGCTGGAACCAAAAGGCAAAATGAGTGATTTCCGCGGGTTGAAAGACGAGCAACTTAAACGATATTTTGCCGGTATACGAGAATCCATGAAATACCTTAACAAGGCGGGCTATTTTGTGACCTCGCACATGAGCAGTGATTTTACCAAGGCGCATTTAAACGGCATGGTGCATATGATGTTATACATGATGGCTCGCACCAATCATCCCATTTGTGATGTATACAACATTTACATTGGTGCCAATGGGCAAGAGGTGCGCATGAACGACAGCATAAAGGTTGCCGATACGACAATTACAGCGGTTAAAATTGAATTTTTGTCGCCCGACCGCACCGTTAAAAAAGCGGCTTACTATTTCAAGCTCAACGCCAGTGACGAGTATTTGAAAAACCACAAAGAGTTCAATGCATTTGTTGAGGGTTTTGGCAACCGCGTTGCATACATGAAAAGCGCTTCATGTGTGCTGCAAAATACCAACTTTGGCATTATGCGCGAACTTGTTTTAGGCAGCAATAAAATTTTGCAGGATGATACGGGTGTTCCGTACAAATATTTTGATAAGGAGAAAATGGATATCACGCTTTATGGAAAATATTCCATGGTAATTGACGACCTAAGCTGGTGCATGCAACGCGAATTGAAAAAAGACCTGCAGGCCAGTAAAAAATATGGTCGCTTGCCGTTCCGCATATCCTACATTGGCAATTATGGCGAAGGAGTGATGATTTATGCCAAAAATAAAAAGTAATGCAACGGTGCATTTTACTGTTTCTGTTGCTGGCGGGCATTCAGGGTTTAAGCAAAGCACAAAAAAAACTTTTGGTCAGGGATTTTAATCCTTCGCAAAAAGCCCAATGGGACGCGTTTGTGGAGAACTGGAAAAGCAACGGTGGCGGAACATGCATGCCCATGATGGAAACACAAATTGATTCGGCCAAATGCACCAAATTTGCTTTTACGGCAACCATTACTGTTGGAAGTGATGGTATTATTACTAAAGTTAAAGTGCTTCGCAACGCTATACAATGTGAAATTAAACCTGTTGCAAAGGAAATTATGGACTGTTTTATTGAAACTCTTTGCATGGACCTGAATATGCCGCTTACCGAGCTTAAGGGTAAAACCATTCTCAAAGCAGAATTTTAAAAAGGAAATCCGTACCTTTATTTCATTGAAAAAACGCGTATTGCTATATGGTATTACCGGTGGGTTGCTCATCGTGCTTATGCGCCTGGTTGAATACAAATACCTGGTCATTGAAAACAGTGTGGCCATGTATGGTGGACTGGTAGCGGCCTTGTTTACCTGCCTGGGCATTTATTTCGGGTTAAAGCTTACGCGTACAAAAGAGGTTATTGTGGAAGTGCCGGTAAACAGCCCCGGTGTACCGTTTAAACCCGATGAAAAAAAGAAAGCCGAACTGGGTATAACCAACCGGGAATTTGAAATTCTTGAACACATGGCACGGGGCCTAAGCAACCGCGAAATTGCAAATACCATTTTTGTAAGCGAAAATACTGTTAAAACACACACATCAAAACTTTTTGAAAAATTGAACGCTAAACGCAGGACCCAAGCCGTGCAAAACGCAAAAAACATGGGACTTATTCCATAATTTTTTGATTTTCAAAGTAAATACTTTAGTGTGATTTTCCTGTTCATACCGTATTTCATACTTTCGTATGAAGCGTTTTCAGTTTTGCAGGGGTAGTTTTGCGCCACAAAAATTTTAACAACATGAAAAAAACAGTATTTACGTTCGGCCTTTTTTCGGGCCTGGTTTCGGCAGGTATGATGGTAATTAGCCTGCCTTTTTTAAGCAATGGCAGCCTTGATTTTAAAACTGGTGAAATTCTTGGCTATACCACCATTGTGCTCTCGTTCATTATGGTCTATTTCGGCATGCGGTCATACCGCGACAATCAATTGGGCGGAACCATCAGTTACGGAAAAGCTTTCCAGGTTGGGATATTGATTACACTTGTTTCCTGCTTGTTGTATGTAATTGTCTGGGAAATTATTTATTTCGGTTTCCAACCCGATTTTGGCGCAAATTATTCGGCTTATATGATTGCCGAAGCAAAAAAAAGCGGGGCCAGCCCGCAGGAAATTGCCAGGCAGATTGAAGAAGGAAAAAAAATGATGGAGATGTACAACAATCCGTTTATTAACGCTGCAATCACCTTTATGGAACCGTTCCCCATTGGGGCCATTATGACGGCTATCTCGGCCTTTTTTGTGCGAACAAGGCCAAAAGCGGTAGTTTCCTGAAAAGATCCGCATCATATTTCCACCACGCCCAATGAATGGAGCCAAAGAAAATGGCACGTTATTGGGCGTGTTTTTTTACTGGGTATTTTTCAATAATGTGCCGTAGTAAGTTCCCCGATCTTCCAGCCGGGGAGGATGGTTCGCCTTTTGGCGGAAAATCAAAAATCCTAAATGCTGACGACCGAAACTTACTATGCGGTGTCAGCATCATTCCCGATAGCTATCAGGAAAGCTTTGTTTCGTTAATTTTAAATAGTTCCCTCATTGGTTTCCAGTAGTACGTATGCCAACCCCCTTTAAGCGATTCGTAGTTGTGTTCAGGAACTCCTTCCTGGGTAAATGACAGTTTTGTTCCTGTGCCGTCTTTTTTAAACTCAAATGTGCAAATTGAAAAATGCTCATCAGGCCAGCCATCTTCAGCAAAATGCCAGGCCTGTACAATTTTTTTTCCTTCCGTTAATTCAATGTTGTAACCGTGTACGTACCCATCAAACACCATGAATTTTCCTTTCGGTTTTTTGTTCATGGTAGTTTTTCCACCAGTTAAAGCGCCATGTTTTTTTGGGTCCATAATCACTTCATAGCAATCGGCCGGTTTTGCATTAAACCGTACAGTTTGTTTCAGTTTTTTTG